>JAAYLE010000147.1 GCA_012522085.1 Bacillota bacterium
AAAATTGGTGGGATGGAGGTTCACAAGAGGCGATTCATGTGGTAGAATGTATGGCGAATAAGAAGTGAGCCATTAGCTCAGCAGGTAGAGCACCGGACTTTTAATCCGGGTGTCGGAGGTTCGAATCCTCCATGGCTCACCATCAGCTGCGAGAGTGGTGGAACTGGCAGACACGCAAGATTTAGGATCTTGTGCTGCAAGGCGTGGGGGTTCGAGTCCCCCCTCTCGCACCATAACTTCCAAAGCTAGGCGGAGAGAATTCCGCTGCTTTTTTTGCATGGGAAGTCTTGGCGGCCAGGGAGCCAAAACTACGAACATATTGGCAAGGCATCTTGAGGGAGGAACGATATATGAAGGTGCATGTGGAAAGGCGACCCGGCAGCCGGGTCTTCATGGAAGTGGAAGTGGAGGAAAGCCGAGTCAAGGAGGCTATAGACAAGGCTTACCGGAAGCTGGTTAAGCAGGTGAGTATACCTGGCTTTCGCCGTGGCAAGGCACCGCGGCGTGTTTTTGAATCGCATGTAGGCAAGGAGCTTCTATATAGTGAAGCGATGGAGGGGCTCGTCGCCGACAATTACCACGCAGCTGTTATCCATCATGAATTGGAACCGATCGGCTCCCCTGAGTTTGATGTCGAACCGTTGGAAGATGGCAAGCCTTTCAAGTTCACTGTTGAGGTAGATGTAAAACCTGAGGTCGTCTTGGGGGAGTACAAAGGTTTAACCGTTGATAAAGTACTGTTGAAGATTGATGATGCCAAACATGTGGAACCGGCCATCGAGAGAATGCTGGAAGAACATGCAGAGCTAATCGTCGTTGACCGGACGGAGGTTCAAGAGGGCGATTTTGTCCTCATCGACTTTGAAGGTTACGTCGAGGGCCAGCCCTTTCCCGGAGGAGCTGCCAAAGGTTTTCTGCTAGAGGTGGGCAGTGGGACGTTTGTTGAAGGGTTTGAAGAGCAGCTCATCGGCGCCAAAGTGAATGAAGAAACCGAAGTCAACCTGGTTATGCCTGAGGACTACCCGGCGGAGGAACTGGCGGGCAAGGATGTTTCCTTCAAAGTAACCGTGAAAGAAATCAAGGCGAAGCAGCTCCCGGAGCTGAACGATGAATTTGCTAAAGATGTAGCCAACTGTGAATCTGTTGAAGAGCTGAGGAACCAGATGCGGCTCGGGATGGAACGGGCTGTTGACGACGAGGCCGAGAAAGATGTGCGGCGTCAGCTCGAGAACCTCGTGGTCGAGAATGCTGAGCTTGAGCCTCCGGCAGGGCTGGTGGAGAGAGAACTCGATCGGCTAATTGCGGTCCTGAGGAATGACCTGGCGCGAAGGGGCATTGCCCTCGAGGATTACATGGAGAGTGCGGGCATTGATATGGACCGACTGCGAAGCGATTTTCGTGAAAGGGCTGAATGGAACGTACGGCGTGACTTCGTCCTTTATTCTATCGCCGAGAACGAAGGAATTCGAGTCGCAGAGGAAGAAATAGAAACCATGATTGAGGGCATGATAAATGCCGAATCTGATCGTGAGAAGGCTCGAGAGGAATGGTGGGGGGTTGTCGGCGATTGGTTGTTGAAATCCAAGGTCATGGATTTCCTGGTGGAAAATGCCGAGATCAGGGTAGTTGAGAAAGATGAAGCTGCTACAGAGGAGACGCCAGTGGAAGAGACGGAATAGCTTCCTCTCCAACACAACAAGGAGGTGCCCCTTCTGTAGTCGGCCCTCATAGGAGAGCATATATTGAAGGGGAGGATGGGGGTATATGAGCACCTTAATACCGATGGTAGTTGAGCAAACAAATCGGGGAGAAAGGGCGTACGATATTTACTCCCGGCTGCTCAAGGAGAGAATAGTCTTCATCGGCGGACCCATCGATGATTACACGGCGAATTTAGTTATTGCTCAGCTGCTCTTCTTGGAAAGCGAAGATCCCGATAAGGATATTCACCTATATATCAACAGCCCGGGGGGTGTGGTTTACTCGGGACTGGCGATCTACGATACGATGCAATATATCCGTCCCCCGGTGTCAACGATCTGCATCGGCATGGCCGCTAGCATGGCTGCCCTGCTATTGACGGCCGGGGCCAAGGGCAAGCGATTCGCGCTGCCTTACTCCCGCATCATGATTCATCAGCCCATGGGAGGAGTTCGGGGCCAAGCGACGGAGATCGAAATTGAGGCTCGCGAAATTCTGCGGCTGAAACGAATCGGACATGACATCTTGGTGAAGCATACAGGTCAGGACCTCGCCAAGATTGAACAGGATACGGAGAGGAATTACTACATGTCCGCAGAGGAAGCCAAAGAGTACGGTTTGATCGATGGCATCTTGGATAAAGGGCTTAAGGCGGCGGAATAGTCCAGGGGCCGTTGCAAGTCTAGTGGTGATGCTTCCTTAAGAGGTGATACGATGTTTAAGTTTGGGGAGGAGAAGGGCCAACTTAAGTGCTCCTTCTGTGGCAAGATTCAAGAGCAAGTCAAAAAACTGATCGCTGGCCCCGGGGTTTACATCTGCGATGAATGCATTGAGCTCTGCAACGAAATCATTGAGGAAGAGCTCAATGAGGACATGGATGTGGATTTGGGGAGCATCCCCAAGCCAAGGGAGATCAAGGAGACCCTCGATCAGTACGTAGTCGGCCAGGAGCAAGCGAAAATCGCCCTGTCTGTTGCCGTGTATAACCACTACAAGCGGATCAACTGCGGCATGCGCATGGATGACGTGGAGCTGCAAAAGAGCAATGTCCTTCTCCTGGGTCCTACCGGCTGCGGGAAAACCCTTCTTGCCCAGACTCTGGCCAAGATATTAAATGTGCCTTTTGCCATCGCTGATGCCACATCTTTGACGGAAGCAGGCTACGTCGGGGAAGACGTGGAGAATATTCTGCTCAAGCTGATTCAAGCCGCCGATTACGATGTGGAGCGAGCCGAAAGAGGCATCGTCTACATCGATGAGGTTGATAAGATAGCCCGTAAGTCGGAGAATCCCTCCATCACTAGGGACGTCTCCGGTGAGGGTGTGCAGCAGGCCCTCCTTAAGATCTTGGAGGGGACTATTGCCAGCGTTCCGCCCCAGGGTGGACGCAAACATCCCCATCAGGAGTTCATCCAGTTGGATACGACGAACATCCTGTTCATCTGCGGGGGGGCCTTTGACGGTCTGGAGAAGATTATCGAGGCCAGAGTGGGTAAGAAGACCATGGGCTTTGGGGCGGACATCCGGCGGAAAGAGGAAAAGCAGATCGGCGATATTCTGCGACAAATCATGCCCGAAGATCTGTTGCGCTACGGCTTGATTCCGGAATTCGTCGGGAGATTGCCTGTGATCGTTGCCCTCGATAGCCTGGATGAAGATGCCTTGGTGAGGATTCTCACCGAGCCCCGCAATGCCCTAGTGAAACAGTTCCGGAAGCTCTTCGAGAT
>JAAYLE010000148.1 GCA_012522085.1 Bacillota bacterium
CGAAACCGGCTTGGTATCCGCGTTGTGACAGCCATGATTCTCTCATTATGATTGAAGATATCCCCTAGAAATTGGATGAGCATTTGATTCTGTGATTGATGAGCGATGAATTCGTGGAAGTGCCGATCAATGGCAATCTGGGTTTCCAAAGGTATGCTTTCCTGGTTTGCCTCGCGGGCTTGGATATCTATGAATGTCTCTCTAAACTCATCGAGTGCCTCTTCGGGTATGTATTCGATGGCTAGCCTTATTGCTAAACATTCCAGTGCTTCCCGAACCTCAAACAGTTCACGCACATCTTCGATGCGGATTTCACTGACGAAGACTCCTCTTCCAGCCACCCGCCGCACCAACTTCTCCTTGCGCAGCCTTTCGAGGGCTTCCCGAACAGGCGTACGGCTCACACCGAGTTCGTCGGCCAATGCACCTTCGGCCAGGAAATGACCTGGGGCAAATTCTCCACTAAGGATTTTCTTTCTAATCTTAGCGTAAGCTACGTCCCTTAAGGTAATTGGCCGCATATCATCCATCCTCTTCCATTGCTGGAAAATTCGCTTTGTATACAATCAGTATACATATTGCATACTGGGATGTAAAGGGTTCACTGCCCTATTGCGGTTCACCAGCAAGAAGACATGTCCACAAGCACAAGAATCCTCCCCGATTCGTCCTCAGCCGAGCACCGTGTCGCGCGCCCCTCCACCGCATAGCTATTCATCTTCCCCCATCTGTATCACCCGGCGAGCGACCATAGACGAGGAAAGGCGCCCCGAAGGGCGCCAGGTGAACTTTCGTTAGTCCAACAATCCCAACTGCCTTAAACAGTCGCTAATCGCGTCACGTTGTTCACTTGTCGGTTCGACCAATGGCAGGCGAAAGCCTCCAGCGTTGAAGCCGCTCAGATTGAGGGCGGTCTTAACGGGAATCGGATTGGTGGTGATGAACATCACCTTGAACAACGGCAACAGCTCAAGGTGAATCCGCGTCGCTTCCCGTACGTCCCCATCCAAGAAGGACCTGATCATTTCTTTCATGCGGCGGCCAACCAGATGGCTGGCTACGCTGACAACTCCAATTCCGCCAACAGCCATGATGGGCAGAGTCATGCTGTCGTCTCCGCTGTAGATGGCGAAACTCGCGGGAGTCTTGCGGCGGATCTCCGCCACTTGCTCCATATTGCCACTGGCTTCCTTCACGGCAACGACGTTATCCAATTCTGTCAAGCGAGCGATGGTGTCGGGCAACAGATTCTGACTGGTGCGTCCCGGCACGTTATAGAGCATAACCGGCAGCTCGGTACTTGCCGCAATCTCTTTGAAATGCTGATACAGGCCCTCTTGGGGTGGCTTATTGTAATAGGGGACCACCAACATGATCCCGTCCACACCCACCTTCTCCGCGGCCTGGGTCAGCTTGATGCTGCTTACAGTGTCGTAGGAGCCCGTCCCGGCGATGACAGCCGCCTTCCCCCCGATTGCTTCGGTAACCGCCTGGTACAGCCCCACCTTCTCCTCAAAACTAAGTGTTGGCGACTCTCCCGTCGTGCCGCAGACGACCACCCCGTCGGAACCCGATTCCACCAGCCGCACCGCCAACTGAGCCGCCTGATCATAATCGACGGACAAGTCATCCTTGAAAGGGGTAACCATGGCCGTAATCAGGTTACCGAACTTTCTCACGCCAACCCACCCCCTAAGTCATTTTGCTCTGGCATTAAACTCATCGTGCAGTGCACGTACAGCTTTCTCAGCATCTGATTCCTCGACCAAGCAGGAAATGTTGGTATGGGAGTCGGCCGTTTGATGGATCTTGACCCCGACCCTGTTGAGCGCGGCTACCACACGAGCCATGACCCCCGGCACACCACGCATGCCGCCTCCCACCGCTGAGACTTTGGCAAACCCCGATCTTACTTCGACTTCCATGGGAAGATCTCCTAGGACATTGCGGGCCTTCTCAGCAGCTGACTCCAAAACGGTGAAAGCAATCAGACCAGGATTGACCTGAATAAGATCTATGCTTATCTGTGCATTGCCCAACCGCTGAAAGACTACTAGGTTTAGATCCTCGTCATTAAAGCGAAGGATGAATTGAGCAAGGCCCTTGAGGTGGGTAATGCCGGTGACGACGCGGTCGGCAGTGACGGTATGATAGTTTCCTATCAATGTCCCATTGCCTTGACCATCCAATCCCTTCACAGCTAAGGGAACCTGGCCCTCCATAGCTATTTCCACAGCCCGAGGATGGATAACCTTCGCTCCTAGATGGGCCATTTCCATAATCTCCTGGTAACTTAATCGGGTGAGAACCTGAGCCTCAGGCACCACTCGCGGATCAGCAGTCATCACGCCGTCCACATCGGTGTAGATTTCGGCCAATTCGGCCTTCAGGGCGGCGGCCAGAGCGGTAGCCGTCGTGTCGCTACCGCCCCTGCCCAGAGTGGTAATCTCCCCCTCAGCGGTCATTCCCTGAAAACCAGCGACCACCACGATCTTCCCGTCAGCCAGTTCTTTGTTCAGGCGGTCAGGAACGATTTTTAAGATGCGTGCATTTGTGTAGGAACTATCCGTGATGATCCCCGCTTGCCCCCCCGTCAAAGCAACGCAAGGATAGCCTTTCTCCCGCAGCACCCGACAGAAGACCACTGCGGAGATGATCTCGCCACAGGACATGAGCAGGTCCAACTCTCGCTCTCCCACAATGCCGCCTGCTAAGTCAATCAAGGTATCGGTCGCGTAGGGTTGGCCCTTCCGTCCCATGGCCGATACTACCACCACAGGCCGATAACCTCGTTCGATGGACTCCATCACCCGCCGCCGACACTTCTCCCGTCCCTCGGAGGTGGCCACCGATGTTCCGCCGAACTTCTGAACGATGACTCTCATCGCTCTCCCACCTTACAATAAACCATTAGCCACCATGTATTCAGCAATCTGAACAGAGTTTAGGGCCGCTCCTTTGCGAATCTGGTCTCCCACTACCCACAGATTCAAACCATGGGGCACAGTCCTATCCACCCTGATGCGTCCCACATAGACAGGGTCTTGGTCGGCAACATCTAGAGGCATCGGATATTCCATCGCCTCTGGATCGTCTTGGAGCACAACGCCCGGCGCGTCTGCCAACAAAGCCTTGGCCTCCTCAGGGCTGATAGGTTTGGTGAACTCGACGTTGATGCTCTCCGAATGACTCCGCAGAACGGGCACCCGCACCGTCGTAGCCGTAACCCGAATGGTCTTATCCCCGAATATTTTCTGGGTTTCGTTGACCATCTTCCATTCTTCCTTAGTGTAGCCGTCCTCGGCGAAAGAATCGATGTGGGGAAGCAGGTTGAAAGCGATCTGATAGTGCTTTGGCGCACTCTTATAGGGCAGGGCCTTGGCTTCCAAGGGACGTCCCGCAGCGTAGGACTTAACCTGTTCCACCAACTCATCCATCGCGGCAGCCCCCGCTCCCGAAACCGCTTGGTAAGTTGATACCACGATCCGCTTGATCTGCGCTCGATCGTGGAGGGGCTTCAGCGGAACGACCATGATGATGGTTGAACAATTTGGATTGGCGATGACACCCTGATGCTGGTGGATGTCCTTGGCATTAACCTCGGGCACCACGAGGGGAACTGCCGGGTCCATGCGAAAAGCGCTAGTATTGTCGATGACCACCGTCCCGGCTTTCCGCGCAGCATCCACAAACTCTCTGCTCACACTTGCACCCGCGGTGAAAAAGGCCAGGTCGACCCCGTTAAAGGCCTGGGGGGTGACCTCTTCGATGACCATCTTCTCGCCGTCCACGGTCAACTCCCGCCCTGCGGAACGGGCAGAAGCCAACAGCCGCAGCTTGGCGACGGGAAAACGTCTTTCCATGAGAATCTGTACTAATTCTTGACCTACAACTCCGGTTGCACCTAAGATAGCCACGTTGTAGCTGCTCACTGGGATATCTCCTCTTTTGACAGATTTCTTGTGCTCAAGACTTGTTGTACTGGATAAGGAGCGGTTGAATTTGTTTCCCTTGCAGAGCTCCCATTATGGTAGGGATGATCAAGCTCATGTCCGCAACTAGCGAACAAGCCTTGTCCATAGGGTTATCCTGCCCAAAGGGAACCATGTAGATATTCCGAGCGTTCAACAAGACGCCCAAATTTTTGGCATTGGCCCCAAGTCCGTCGTTGGTGGAAATGGCCACTACCACCGGCCGGTTATTGCGCAGATGGGCCTTCGCCGCCATCAGCACCGGGGAATCGGTAATGGCATTGGCCAACTTGCTTAACGTGTTGCCGGTGCAAGGAGCTATGACCAACACATCAAGCAGCCCTTGCGGTCCGATAGGTTCCGAGTCAACAATAGTATCGAGGGGTTCTTTCCCGGTCAACTGTTTGAGTAATCCTCGCCAATGTTCCGCTGTACCAAATCGCGTGTCTACCTGGGCCACTTCAGTGGAAATGATGGGAATCACGTCTGCGCCCGCTGCCACTAAGGCCTCGACTTGGGGTATGACTTCAGCGAACGTGCAATAGGAGCCTGTCATCGCGAATCCAACCCTTACATTCGTCAGATCCACACTGAATCCCCCCTTAACGTTCGCCAGTCTTGTCGCCCAGCAAGCGGAGGATTAAATCGGGATACGTCTCAGCCAGTATCCTTCCAGCCGATAAGGGTGCAACCTTTCCCGGGAGACCCAAAGCCAACTCTGCCTCGATGCCAAGGCGGCGGGCAGCGGCGAAGTCGGTCCCTCCAGGGTGGGAGGCCAAATCAATCACCAACGCCCCTTCGGGGAGTGCTTCCAAGACCTTTTCCGTGATCACTAGGTGGGGAACGGTATTGAAGATTACTTGAGCCTTCGCGGCTACTTCGGACAGTTCAGTCAAATGGCGGGATTCCAAGCACATCTCCCGGGCCCGGGCCAACTGGACAGGATTGCGGGCAACGATCACCACTTCGGCCCCCATGGCGGCTAACAACCGTCCCAAGGTTGCCCCGCAACGACCGAAGCCGACCACCACACAGGTACTGCCATGGATGGTCACCGGCAAACGCTCCATGGCCAATTGGACGGCGCCTTCCGCGGTAGGGATGGAGTTTAGGATGGCTATTACGTCATCCTCGGCCGTCTCCACCAGCCGAAGCTCATACCGACGGGCCAGCTCCTTAACGATGGGCTTAGCCATGCCGATCAAGAGCGGTGTGCCCGGCGCCAGCCGACTGCACAATTCATCGTTCAAGCAAATACGCGCTCCAGGTAGGGGGCAGGACTTAATCCAGCCATCTTGGTCGGTATTGCTCATGGGGGCAATGACAACGTCCACCCCGTCCACCCCATCAAGGGGATCGGTCACTGCTTCCACATCCCCCGGGGGTAGGGACTCTTGGGGATAGGCAACCGCCTTGATCGTTGCCCCCTCAGCCGCTAGACCTCGCAGCAGTTCGATCTCCCTACCATCGCCACCTAAAAGGGCGATGCGGATTCCCATGAGTCGCCCAGACATTGCTTCTCCTCCTCCTGCCAAACGACGAGACTAGCTCGATTTCAGTATATGTCACCGGGCAGGAGGGAGTGCTTGTCCCGGCTAATCCGCAAACAGCAGCCCTTCTAGACCATACATCACCCCCTTGATCTCACCAACCCGCCGAATGCCAAGCAACACGCCGGGCATGAAGGAATCACGGCTGAAGGAATCATGGCGGATGGTGACAGTCTGTCCCTCCAAGCCGAAAATAACTTCTTGATGGGCAACAAGTCCGGGGAGACGAACGCTATGAATCTGAACGCCGCCAAAGTTCCCTCCCCGCACACCTTTCACTTTCTCCACAAAATCTTGGTCTTGACTGCTTGTGCCGCCGCCGGATCGATTGCCGAGAATCATCTCCGCGGTCTTGATGGCGGTGCCGGAGGGCGCGTCAACTTTTTGGTCATGATGGAGCTCGATGATTTCCACCTGAGGAAAATAGGGAGCCGCTATCTTGCACAGATGCATCATCACCACGGCTCCCAGGGCAAAATTCGGGGCAATTAAGCAACCTAGGCCGCGCGCACTGCATAGCTCTCCGATCCGATCCAGCTCCTCCTGGCCCATCCCCGTCGTGCCAACTACTGGCCGGACCCCGCATTCGATGGCCGTAACGACATTATCAAAGGCTGTCATGGGTGTGGTGAAATCAACCATGACATCAGCCTTGCTCGCCCTTAAGGTGGTAGCAAGATCCTTCTGGACAGATATCCCCAAAGGGCTCAATCCAGCGAGGATGCCGAGGTCTTCCCCCAGGTGGGCAGGATCGACTGCCCCCACCAATTCCAAGTCCGCCGCATTGATTACTTCCCGCAAAACATGTCGACCCATCCGTCCCCCGGCGCCGCTGACAACCACCCTAATTGCCACTGGCCATCCTCCCCTTAGGCAAGAACATGCCGACTACCTGTATGTTTCCTTCATTTTCCTACAAAAGGCTCTGCCTGTCAAGCAAGGGTCCGAACGCGCAAAAAGACCGTCAAGCGGCCTTTCTGCATCTATTGACAGGTATTTCTAATGGGTCTCTACGTCGTTTGCTCCATACTCCTCTAGGACATCCACGGCATCTTCCAGCTTGCCCTCATCATCGGACTCGATCACCGCCAAGATCTTGCCCTTCTTCACCTCTCCCTCATAGTAACGGCCCCGGTCTTCAGGAATGCCAAGGTCGATGAGACCTCCGGCCACCCCGCCAGCCACCGCCCCTGACAAGGTCGCCGCCAAAGGCCCGGCGGCCACAATAGGACCGATGCCAGGTATAGCCAGAGCGCCTGCACCGGCCAGGAGGCCGGTCAATCCACCGAGGGCTCCTCCCCATGCGGTTCCCTCGGATACGTCCATGGCTCCCATTTCTCCTCCAGCTTCCATCTCGCCGCGGCCTTTCTTGCCCATGTTCTTCGCCACAATGGAGATCTCTTCTGGGTTAAGACCTTTGTCCCGCATGGCGCTAACGGCTTCCTCCGCCTGGTTGCGAGAATTAAAGGTCGCGATTACTTTTCCCATAAACGAGCAAGTCCCCCTTCCTAGTAGTAACTCCACGCCACTATTTTGCCCAGCAAAGGGGTGGCTATTCATCAGGGCTTGCCCGCATCCCGAGCCTGGGACATGTCAACGATCAACAAGTCCAAGCCAATCTTCTTGATCCCATGCCACGGCAGCATCATCCATCTTTTCCGTTCAAAACGACCCCTGCCGGGAACGGGAAGGATCAGTGCCGTAAGTCGTCCCGTTTCCGTATCGATGACCGCATCCGCCTTATCGACCAGCCCCAAGCGGACTCCCTCGTTGATGCTGATAATCTCCTTCCCGGCCAACTCCGAATAAAGCATTCCCGTCACCCCCTTCAAGTGTATGCAATCCCTCAGAAGGAAATCTCCCACCCTAGGTTGAGGTTTTTTTCGGGAACCCAATAAGCATCGAGCCGACCCCGGTCGTAACGTCCAAGCTCAAAAAACACCTTGTTGCGTCCCAACTCCCGCTCGGCACGTAAGTAGTAGTAACGGTTCTTGTCTTCCCGCTGCCTGATCTTGCCGATCCCCCGCAAGGTCCACCCCTTCACTCGGGCATCGAGCTGGAGTCGCCAGCGCCTTTCCAATTCTTGAAACCCGACTGTCGCCGACAACCAAGAAAGGATCTTCCCCCGCAACCGGAAGCGCCGATCCCATCCATCTGACTGCTCCACCGCAACGAGGGCACTGCTCCAGGGACCACGGTATGCTTCCGTCTCTAACCGGCGTCGACCATTTCGGTCTTCAAGGCGCACCCGCCAACGCCAGTCCAGGATCTTCCGCCCCAAGAAATCAAGGGACATTTCTTCATCCCTTTGCACACCGGCAAGGTCCGTGAGCCGCTTTACTTCAACTAGCAGCCGGCCCCAGCGATCATTATGCCAGCGGATCCCCACAGTCGACCCCCGCCGGTCTCGTCGATAGGGATCTTCCCAATTGGCCCAGGATCGCCACCCTTCCCCGATGTGTTGATAAGTCCACGAAATATGGCCCCAAGAAGTGGGATAGCGGAGGGTTGCTACACCTGCCCCATCTTCGCCGTCCCTGTTGACCCTGCCTAAAGCTCCCCCTAGTTCTAACTTGCCCAGAAGGGCTCGAGCATAGGCATTATACATCCACGCGTACCAATCCGACTCGAGGTGTTGGGCGATGCCGGCACAGCCCAAATGGAGCCTATCTCCCCACCACTCCCACTGGGTGCCGGCCAAATGTCCCAAGCGGCGGGGATAGGGAAAATCGCGCACGTAAAGACCGACCAACCGCCCCCGACCCATGTTGCCCACCAGCACTCCCCCGTAGCTGTCCTCCCTGCGGACGCCTTTAGTGACCATCCGGAAAGGATCGGTGAAGCTGATGTGTTCATGATTGTACATGAGCCGTAGACTCCAATCGCCAGGCGCCACTCCCCATCGCCCGGACAGCAGCCCCCATTCCTCCTCGGACTTGCGCCCGAGCTCGGCTTCAATCAGCGTCAACGGTCCCCCACGGCCGTAGTGGATAATCGGACGGAGCAGGCCTTCCGCCCATTCCATGCGCACACCAAAGTTGACCTTTCCTGTACTCGTCAGCAACAACAAGATAATGCCGGTATACAGACACAATCGGACCCGCTGATACCGCATGCTAAATCCTCCTTTAGCATGGGCCGGCGGGTCCGGTTAAATTTAGCTTAACAAATTGATCTTAGCCAGTCAATCGCGTGCAGGGGCCTCATATCCCCTGCGCAGGGAGGTGCCGTGCTGACGCCGGAAGTTCTCTTGGTTCTTGGTCAAATAACCCTGGTAAAGCTCCTCCGGCGAAATGTCGCACTTCAGGCACATGCTAACGAAGAAGTGAAGAATATCCACCAGCTCTTCCTTTACCCTCTCCCGATCGACAGGCTGGGGATTCTTCCACCACTTGAAATTCACTTCATTAAGGAGTTCGGCAAGTTCGGCAACGATCGCCAGGGTTTCCTTTTGCAGCCAGGTGGACAAATCGTAGTCTAACCCTCTATTGTGAATGAGCTCGTCGTCAAACTTGCGCTGCAGCTGAAAAATATGTTCAAGTCGATCCAAAGGGCAACCTCCTATCCAGCTTGCCAAAGAACTTCTTCTGTGGGGCCAATAGCCGCGGCGGTCAGCGGCCCCGATAGTAAACGCTGGGCAACCCGCTGAACCATGTCCACAGTGACGGCATCGATCTTCGCCGCAAGTTCATCGGGAGTCAAAATGGCTTCATAAAACAACTCCGACTTAGCGATCCTCCCCATCCGGGCCGCGGTGCTTTCCAGGCCCAGCATCAAGCTTCCCTTCAACTGCTCCTGCCCCCGATGCAATTCCTCCGCCGTTACCCCCTCTTCCATCAGCCGGTCGAATTCATCCTGGATGATTTGGGTGACCTGGCCGACGTTTTCCGGTCCCGTCCCGACATAAACGCCGAAAACCCCCGCATCCTGGAAACATGAATGGTAGGAGTAGGTGGAATAAACCAGGCCCCGTTCCTCCCGCAGCCGCTGAAACAATCGGGAGCTCATGCCTCCCCCGAGGATTACATCAAGGACGTAAACAGCAAACTTGTCTTCGTCATGGCGAGGAACTCCCAACCCGCCGATGCAAAGATGCACTTGCTCAATATCTTTGTATCTCAAGGCAGCCTCACCGGGCTTGTCCACCGGCATCACGTTAGTTATCAACGGACGGGAAGGCAGGGAAGAAAAATACTGCTTGACTTGGTCAACTACCTGTTGATGGGTGACATTGCCTGCCGCGGCCACCACCAAATTGCCGGGTACGTAATAATCGGCGATGAATTCCATTACGTCCTCTCGCTTCATCTCACGGATGTTGTCCTCGGAGCCGAGGACAGACAACCCTAAGGGATGACTACCGAGGACGGCGCTGGCAAACAGATCGTGGACCAGCTCATCCGGCGAGTCTTCACACATGCGGATTTCTTCAATAACAACGTTTTTTTCCTTCTCCATCTCTTCCAGGTCGAAGACCGAGTTTAAGAACATATCCGCTAACAACTCCGCGGCAACAGGCAGCTGTTCATCAAGGATCCGGGCATAATAACAGGTCCGCTCCTTGCCGGTAAAGGCGTTGAGCTGACCCCCCGCAGCATCAATAACTTCAGCTATTTCCCGGGCAGAGCGGTTTGTTGTTCCTTTGAACATCAAGTGCTCGATTAGATGAGAAATGCCGTTGTTTTCCACCGTTTCGTTTCGAGAGCCAGTGCGGAACCAAAACCCTAAGGACACCGTTCTTACGTATGGGATCGACTCCGTCACGACTCTGATTCCGTTTGGCAAGATCGTTTTCTGGTACAAGCAGCCTACCTCCCTCACCGCATCCTCTATATTATAAATTCGATCCTGCGGGATGTAAACGAAATACCCAAGAATGCCTGTCCTGCCCGAACTTACCGGAAGGTCTGGGGTCTCCGGCGGGGAAAAAATCAGCGACTAGCCAACTATAAAGGGTGAAGCCTGTGCAGGCCATATTGATCTATCTACTCACCATCTTCCTTTCGTTAACCGGCTTTTTCGGGAGCAGACAATCCACCACTGAACCACTCCCCTCCGTGGAGGTAGGCCAAGGAGCCCTGGTGGGAGGGGAACAAGTCGTCTTGCGGGAAGGCCCTGGGGGCGCCTACGCCCCAGTGAAGACCCTTGCCAAAGGCGAAGAGGTCCAGGTAATAGGTGAGCAGAACGGCTGGTACCAAGTTCAAACCAGGACCCATGAGAGTGGGTGGGTGGCAGGTTGGCTGCTGACCGGCACTCTGATGGGGAGCTCCGTTTCCCACCGGCCCCGTGAAGTTCTGGGCTACTATGTAGACGATCTGCGCCAAACAGGCTATGATTCCCTGGCGGCCAATGACCAGTGGACAGCCGTTGCTCCCTGGGCCTACATGCTTGATGGGGAAGGCAATCTTCAAGGGAAAACACCGGCCAAAGTGCTGGATCTGGCAGGCAGCCGCGGGAAACAAACCCTAGCCCTCATCCACAACTACCAAGACACCAAGTTCGACGGAGCCATGGCGACGACATTGCTGTCAAACCCTGAAGCCCGGGGGCAGGCGGTGGAGAATATCTATCAGATGCTCCTGCGTTGGGGATACAGTGGCGTCAACATCGACTTCGAAAACGTCCCCCACCAGCAAAAGGACAACTTAAACGCCTTCATGCAAGAATTGGCTGACCGCCTCCAACCTGAAGGATTGCTGGTGACCATGTCCATCCCGGCCAAGACGGATAAGACAGCGAACGCCAACTGGATAGGGGCCTATGACTACAGAACCTTGGGGAGAATAGTAGACGGGCTTCAGCTGATGACCTATGATGAGCACTACCGGGATGGCTCGCCAGGTCCCATCGCGTCCATCGGCTGGGTCGAAGAAGTCATCACCTATGCCCTCAAACATGTTCCCAGGAACAAGCTCTATTTGGGAATCGCCCTGTATGGTTATGACTGGGAGGAGGTTGCCCCCGGCGAGTGGACAGGTCAGGCCATAACTCAACGACAAGCCAAGACACTGGCTGAAACGAAAAACGTGCCCGTGAACTGGGATGCTGTCCATAAAGTGCCCCATTTCAGCTATACGGATCTAGGCAACCGCCACGTAGTTTACTTCGAAGATCGCTACAGCCTCTCCCACAAATTGTACCTGGTTAACAAGTACGACTTGGCCGGCATCGCCCTCTGGCGGCTTGGCTTCGAAGACCCCGCGGTTTGGAGCATCATCGGGCGCAGTCTGCGGCCCTAGTCATGCCAAAGGAGCTCCCCGACGGGGACCAAGCGGAGATTCTTTTCCCGCAGCCCCTTGATCAATTGGGGCAGAGCTTGAACAGTATTGGCCTTCGGGTGCATAAGAATAATGCTGCCATTTTCCGCCTTGGGCACGATGCGGTTGACGATCTCTTGGGGTGAGGGGTCCTGCCAGTCGCGGGTATCGAGGGACCAGAGAATAGTCCTATAGCCAAGGGAAGCCGCGGTAGCTAAGACCCGCTCATTGAATTCGCCGTAGGGCGGGGCAAAGAGCTTGTTGGATTGGCCCGTCAATTCATCGAGGAGGTTTTCGTTGTCCACGATGAGCTTTTCTAGGTCCTTGGCCGACAGACTGTTAGGGTGGGCATGCCAGTAGCCATGATTGCCGATCTCATGTCCCCGGCTAGCAATCATCTTAGCTAGGGCTGGGTTCGCCTGTGCCCAGCGACCCGTCAAGAAAAAGGTTGCTGCCACTTGGTGTTGGTCGAGCACATCGAGCATCTTCGGCAAGATCTCTTGCCCCCAGTCCACGTTGATGGCCAAGCTGACGTAGGGGCGCTCGGGATTACCGCGGTAGACAGGTTCGAACAGGCTGCGTCTGATGGTCGGGAGGACATCCAGGACGACCAGCTGAACCCGCTCCCCCGGGGCGGCGGCCAAGATGTTGGCAACGGTGGCCGCCACATCGACCCAGGTTCCCACCACTTCTCCATGAAGCTCCCCCGTAGCTTCGTCATAGTAGGCATCTTGGGGAACAGTAACATACTCCTCAGCGATCATCGCCACCTCGCGGTACAGCTCATGTTCAAGCAGCCCTCCGATGGGCCGGCCCTCGAGGGTGACACCGGGTCGAACACCGCACACGTAGCGGTAGCCCAGCTGCCAAAGCCCGGGCCCCCAAGCCCAAAGAAGCATCAGGCCGACGACGAGCACACCCCAACGGATCATCCGTCGGGTGACGACAAGGGCAAACATCCCCTCACCTCCCAAGTCTACTGCCGCGGGCGCCCGGACTTGCTGCGCCGCTGCGTGCCCGAGTGTTTTTCAATATAGTATCCCTCTTTATAGATCAGCTGTGAGACGGGCACCACCTGATACCCTTGGCTAAGAAGCCGGGTGAGGATCTCATCGACTGCAGCCGCCGTATGGAGGCCATCATTGTGGAAGAGGATGATGTCCCCTGGTTTGACCCTTTCCATGATCCGACGAACGATATCGTTTTTGCTCACGTTTTTCCAGTCCAGGGAATCGAGGGACCATTGGATGGTGTAATACCCAAGTTCCGCCGCCACTTCGATCACCCGGTCGTTGTATTCGCCGAATGGGGGGCGAAACAAGAAGCTATCCTGATTCGTTAACTGCTTAATTAGAGCATGGGTCTTTTCTAGTTCTTCGCGGATTTGACTTGCGTTGAGGTTAGCCATATGGGGATGGGTGAAGCTGTGATTGCCTATCTCATGGCCTTCGGCCGCGATTTTCCGCACATAGTCGGGGTTCTTCTGCAACCAGTGACCGGCGAGGAAAAAAGTAGTCTTTACACCATGGCGACGGAGCACTTCCAGCAGTCGGTCAGTTCGCTCCGTCCCCCACATCGCGTCGAAAGAGATGGCGACTTTTTTGTCGGGCACATCCACCTGGTAGATGGGTACTTGACGGGCGAGGAGTCCACTGACTGTCTTCACCGCCTGACCGCCGACGAACTGCAGCAGGCTGACCATGGCAGCCAGAGTCAGGAAGACAGCCAACAGCTGCAATCGGGTCTTGATGATGATGACCATGAAAACACCCCCTGCACAGGGCTTCTCCTCATTCCTATGCTAGGAGGTATGATGGTATGCTAGCGGGCAAACACGTGATTGCCGATTTTGACCAGCTTGGTCCTGGTGGCCCAAAAGTCGGGCCGCGTGGTCTTGTCGGGGTTATAGAAAAACACGGCGCCAAAGGTTGGATCTTCTTCGGCAAAGGCCCTCTTGGCCAGTTCCACGAATCTCGCCGGGACTGTCTCGGGCAGGCCTGATTCGACCGGAAGGAATTGGCCTGGCTGGTAGATCACCTCAGTGATTGTGTCCGGAAAACCAGGGTCGCGCACCCGGTTAACGATGACCCTCGCCACCGCTAATTGACCCAACTCCGGTTCGCCCCGGGCCTCAGCGTAAATCACCTTGGCCATCAACTCCAACTCCTCGGGGGTTGCCTCCCTTTGACGGCGCTCCGGCGCTGGACGAGGCACCTTCAGTTGCATGCCGACACCGATTAGATCAGGATCATCGAGGCTGTTTAACGCTATTATTTCCCTGGGATGGACCTTCAGCTCTCTGGCCACCGCGTAGATTGTATCGCCCGGCTTGACGGTGTACACCTCAACGCCAGCCGCTGCCGGCAAGGCAAAGAGCCCTATGAACAGCAACCATGCGACCAACCGGTGCAAGGCTTTTCACCCCCTTACGAGGGTGTTCGCCCTTTGGCGGTTTTTTCCTCCTAATCGCACCCCAACTTGTCCAGGAAACGTAATACGGGATTGTCTTCGATCAAGCGGGAGAGAGAATACTTCTCGCTATAAAGGTGAATCCCGATCAACAGCAGCAGGCTGAAGATTCGCACCGACCCCTCAAGACTGATGATGCCGATGCCAAGCAGAGCCCCAAGGGGATTAGCCCCAGCATCGCCCATCATCACAACTCGCCGCAAGTCCCATGGAAGATATGCGAGCACCCCTCCGACGACGGGCAGAAGCAGTCTCAAGGCCCTCGCCTCACCAATAGTAAAAAGGAGAAAGGAGCCTAGCAAGAACGACTTGCCGCAACGGCCCGGTCTAAGATCTAGGAGATTGAGGGCATTGGTCGCTAGAGCAATGATCAAGGTGTTCATCAACAGACCCTCTTTGCCCCTGACGCTTAGCGCGACGACTAAGGCTAACAGACCGCCATAGAAGGCTTTAAGGAAGCCTGTGCTGATCCTTCCCTGCAAGGCGACGCGAAGGTGTCCCCGAAGGCCGCGGTGGGCATCGTCTCCCCATAGATCGTCGATTAGACCTAAGAAACCAAAGCCAAACAGGACAGCAATTAACAACACTACGTCCCGGATCTGATACAGACCCATCCAAAGGCCGGCCAACAGACCCAGACACGAACCAAGCAAGAATGACACCCCCATCCCGGTCGGGATGAGTTCACCGCGAAAGTTGGTCCGGCTCAAATGTCCCTCCTGGGCCAGGTCCGCAAGCCCCATCAGGGACCAAACCGTCCCAAGCGCCCCGAGCAACATGGTCGCGAGGATCACATCCTACCACCAACGCGGGCGGCCAAAGCCAGGCAGATATGCCAAAACTGACGTCCCCGGTGGCGAAAGCCGGCCAGATTCCGACCAGTTCGAGCATGGTCCATGTCCACTTCCACCTCCAAGATCCGGTATCCCAACCGCAGGGCATCGATGGTCAGTCCCACTTCCGCGCCAAACCCCTCGGCGAAGCCATTGCACCGTACCAGTATCTCCCGCAGTAGGCACCGTTGGCCCGATAAGGGCTCCCGCAGCTGCTGACCGGTCAAAAGCAAAATCCCCTGTCTCGCCAGGCCCTTGGCGAGCCCAAAGCCGCCTCCTTTCCCCCGGCGCGGAAATACCCCGACGGTCATATGGGCCTCGCCCTCAAGGACTGGTCCAAGGAGCTTAACCCCTTCTAAGGCGCTTGCGCCCAAGTCGGCATCCAAGGTCAAGATAACATCTCCCCTTGCCTTCGTCAGCCCGACGTTCAGGGCCCCTCCCTTGCCCGCATTCTTGGTGAGACGAATGACTACGGCTCCTGCCTTGGCGGCCAAGTCCCCTGTTTGGTCTGCTGAGCCGTCATCGATCACGACCACCTCGTCGACCCCGGGGATGGCCAGGGCCGCCGACACCGAAGCCTCGATTCTACTCGCTTCATTAAAAGCCGGCATCAGCACCGAAACCAACCTCAGCGCACCTCCGTCCCGGCCGACGCCTGCTGACCGTTTCCCGCCGCCAAGAGGAACACGAGGCTAATGAGACCTACCGGGGTGTCGATGTTCTCCACCATCGGAATGGACATCCGCCGGTATTCCTGCGCATAGGAGACGGGAACACCGACAGGCTCAGCGCCAACTACGAATATCTGCCGCCGCAGGAGGCCTTCGATGATAGGCCGATCGATCTTCTGAAAGGCCGCCTCCCCCTCCAGGGCCCCGCCGATTAAGACTACCCCATCGATCGGCCTTTGGTCAGCTTCCCCCCCAGCTTGCGGCTCATCGAGGGCCGAAGCCACGATGGCCTTTGCTTCTTCCCCTTGCGGGGGGTGGATGACCCCGGCGATCCTGGCCCCCGCGTCGCTGAGGCCAGCCGTTACCTCGGTGATGCAGTCTTCCTCCACTGCTGTTCCCGTCACCACCAGGAGTATGTCTTTCCCCGACAACCGCTCCCCGATGAGGAGGGGCTGGATAGAACGGATCAGATTTCGATCTTGTTCTAGTTCCTGGGCCAGCCTTGCTAGGTTGGCCTCAAGCTGTTCCCGTTCGTCCTTTAGCCGCATGAAGCGGACCTCCAACTCGTCCACAAGCTGTTGCTGCTGCTTTTCCAGTAGACCTTCCTTGCCAAAAAGACTATAGCCGATCAAGATTCCAATGCCTAAGGCCAAAAAGACCGCCACTAGTGATCCCAGATGGTATCGCAAATCGATCAGCAAGGTTCCCCTCCTCTACCGGGCAAGCATTACCCTCAGCACTAGCAGCAGGAAGCGGCCAACTTGGCGCAGGGAATCAGAGAGCAGCAGAAGTATCATCACGGGGACGCAGGCTGCCAAGCCAAGGGAGAGGACATATCCGACCCGGGGACGTCCCCTGTAAAGCTTGCTGACTCCTTTGGCATCCACCAAGATTTCTCCCACCTTTAGTCTTACTAAGAGAGTGCTGGCCATTCCCCGCCGCCCCTTCTCGAGGAAGTCAATCATGTTCGAATGGCTCCCCACAGTTACGATCAAAGCAGCCCCCTTTTCGTAAGCAAGGAGCATCGCCACATCCTCGCTAGTGCCAGGAAGGGGCAGTACATGGGCCTTAAGTCCCTGTTCCTGTATCCGTCGTAGTCCAGGCGCCCGACCATCGGGATATGCGTGAACCACCAGCTCCGCTCCTTTTCTCAGGGTCGTATCACTAACGCTGTCCATGTCGCCGACGATCAAATCGGGTCGATACCCTAGCTCCACCAGGATGTCGGAGCCGCCATCAACTCCGATGAGGACGGGCTCAACCTCGTCGATATAAGAACGGATAGCCATCAGATCCTCTTTGACTTTCGCCCCTCTGACGACAACAAGAGCATGTTTACCCCGCAAAGGCGTCTTGATGGGCGGCAGCGGAATCCGCCCGAGAAGGGCATCTTTTTCCTTCCAAGCATAAACCAAGGTGTTCGCAGTGAATCGCCGCAGCTCCTCTTGCAAATTCTTGCGGCCCATGGCCATCCTCTCAGTTATCATGTCCAGGGAGAGCATCTGCCCACACCCGACCATCTGGCCGTTCACCCACAGCCTATTGTCCCGGATCTCGATGCTGTCGCCATCCTTAATGGCCTCGAGGGCACAACTGCCAACCTTATCGAGAACCGGGATACCTGCGCGCACCAGTTGCAGAGGACCGGGGTTTGGGTAGCGGCCCGTGATCGACTCATCTCCATTGACGACTGCCCTGACTCCACAGCGGATTAGACTTTCCGCGGCCACTTCATCGATGTCCCGATGGGCGATCACCGCGATCTCCCCCGGCTGGAGACGTTTAACCAGGCCCTTAGTCTTCTTGTCCACCCTGGCAATGCCCCGGATGGCCATGGAAGCACCTCCATAACGCGCTAAAGGGGCCATGTCGGCCCCTTCTAGCGGTAGTATGCCGCGATGCTTCGCCAGTCATTCGGCAACTTTGATTCCCAGTCGAATTCTGTCGGCCAGAGTGGCAATAAATGAAGAATTGGTCGGTTTACCCTTTTGGGAGTCAACTGTGTAGGCAAAGACTTCGTTGAGAAACTCGATATTTCCCCGGACATATGCCGTCTCGATCGCGTGGCGAATGGCCCTTTCCACCTTTTCAGCAGTCGTATTGAACTCCCGTGCGATAGCCGGATAAAGCTCCTTGGTCACTCGGTTGATTAGGCTCCCGTCTTGAATCACCCGTATGATTCCTTCCTTAAGATAAGCATAGCCCTTGTAGTGGGCTGGTACACCGCATTGGATCAGCTGTCTGACGATCTCCGCCTCCAAATGATTGCTCTTACGGTGATAAGCTTGGTCATTATACAATCTGGACCCTTGCGCCAACTCTTTGGCTCGCTGCAACAACAGCTTGACATCAAAGGGCTTGACGATGAAGTAGTCAGCTCCAAGGGAAAGTACCCGGCTCAGGATCTCTTCTTGGCCAAACACGGACATGACTAATATCCTCAATTCGCCTCGGTCCTTTTGAATCTCCTCCAGGACACCGATTCCATCCAGCTCAGGCATAACCAAGTCTAGTAGCAAGACATCCGGCGTTTCCCTTTGGAGCACTTCCAAGACGCTCTTGCCATCGTGGACAATATGTAGTAGCTCCAGTGTAGGATCGGAGGCGACTGCCTCTGCTACTTGCTCACAAAATCCCCGATCATCGTCGGCTACCAGCAGTCTTGTCGACATTTGATCACCTTCTGGGTAAAATTCTCTCCCATGGGCCCGCCGCGATTATATTCGGCACTTTTCAGCACAATTCCTTCCAATGGTGTCGGTGTGTTGTGGATAAGCTAATCAATTATGGCAACTTGTATCAAGAGTGTTCTTATCGGTTCCCTCTCTATTGTCAAGTTTCAACACACGAAAATGGCGGGAAAGCTGTCTGAGCCTCCCCGCCCAACCACGGAGATATGTTTTTCCAGAAAAGGACACACAGGTGTTAGAAAGAAAGGGCTCCTCCCGCCGTGAAGACATTGGCCTGGATCTTCTTCAGCTCACCTTGATAATCATCTCTCGGTTCAAGGCAGCTGCCTTTGTATCCAACGACGATCTCAAGGGGCCAAACGACGGGATAGCGCAAACTGGCTCCGTATCGGGCCAAAGGAGCACTGCCCTCCAGCTCTCCGGCATCGTTTGTCTCCACCCACGAAAAGGTGGGCGACTGCTGGTAATAGCCTTCTAGAACGACGCCATCGAGATCGACCGCGGCCCTTGCACCGACGAAGGGTCCCTTCCCTTCAATCTTGGTCGACCCAACCGACAGGTCTTCACCAGTGTATCCGCCGCCCACATAGGCCGCCAACGGTAAGGGCCCCAAGGGGAGGCGCAATTCAACACTGCCGGTGTACGTGGTGTAGTCGACCTGGGCGTCCTCTTTCTCATCCATCAGCATCAGATAGCTGCCGCCAAGCCTAAGCAGGCCCAAATTGAGGCCTCCATCGAAGACCCAAGCCCGTTCTTCCAAGCTTGACTCGCCCGCATGCTCCACTGTAGCCTTTGTCCAACCTACGCCCCCGTTGAAGGTGCTGGCTCCAGCTACTCCCGCAAAGACTAGCACTCCTACCAAGGCTCCGATCAAGGACTTTTTCAACTCCAAGTCACCTCGTTCCCATCCTTCATGTCCAAAATTAGGTTACTGGCGTTCATTTTGGGGCATTACTTCCTTCGTGGCCCCAATTCCCATTCCTGCTGTTAAGAAATGGGCAGTGCCGACGATGCTGACCTACCGGGGGGGAGGGATGTCCCTTCCGAAAGGAGAATATATAGGTGTCCCCGAGGAAGCGAGAAGGAGGAAAGTGATGGGATTCTTAGAGCAGCTAAAGCCATTGTGGGGAACAGCCAAGACTGTTCTTCCAATTACGCTTTTCATGATCGGCTTCAAGACATTCTTTCTCAAGCATAGTCCCCAGAACCCAAAGACCTTCGTCGGCGGTATTATCCTGAGCATCTTGGGGCTGCACTTTTTCATCAAGGGAGTGTCAATGAGCTTGTTGCCCCTGAGCGACTCCCTTGGCCGAGAACTAGTGGTCCTCGATAATAAACTGGCGATCGTCTTGTTCGCATTCGTCCTGGGCTACTTTGCCACTTTAGTGGAGCCGGCGCTAAGAGTCCTAGCTTTAGAAGTCGAAGAGATTTCAGTGGGTGCCATTCCCAACAACATACTGCTCCACGCGGTAGCCTTTGGTTTCGGTTTGGGGATGGCTCTGGGGATCTTGAAGATATTGAACAATATTCCAATCAGAACCATCATCATGCCGATCTTGATCGTATTACTGGTATTGATTCGCCTCGCGCCGGAAGAGTTCGTCGGCATAGCCATGGATTGTGCCAGCGCCACCACCGGGCCGGTCAATATCCCAATTAACATGGCCCTCGCGATAGGACTGGCAAATGTACTTGAGGTTACCGACCCGTTGCTCGCCGGATTCGGCATCGTTGGCTTGACATCCATGGGGACGATCGTGTCCGTGTTGTCTCTTGGGATGTTGAGCAAGCTTCTGTAGATGTGGAGGCAGTCTGATGGAGCCCGCCGCTAACGAAACGCCAACGCGGCCGCTTGACTTTGGGAAGGGTCATCACACAAAGGTCGGCCCCTTCCCAACCCATATGCTAACGGCTGCGTGAGCAATGATTAGGAGGACTAGCGATGGATTACTTAGCAATTATCGCCATCGTCGAGCGAGGCAAAGCCCAGGCACTAGTGGATAAGGCCAAGGAAGTCGGTTTGCTTGGGGGGACTATCTTGTATGGACGGGGGACAGGTGTCTTTGAAGCCCCGAAATTTCTCAACCTACATATTGAATCCTCAAAGGAAGTCATCCTAATTGTGTCACACCGAGATGCTTATCGTCCCATTTACGATGTATTGGTCGAAGCCGGCCAGCTCAACGAACCAGGGAAAGGAATTATCTTTACTTTGACCGCGGATAACGTCCTTGGCCTCAGCCAGCCCGTCGGCAAGGAAAAAAAGAAATAGCTAAGCGGCCATGGGAGGATCGCCCGCCTGCGCCTCGCCAATACCGGATTCATAGAGCATCCATTCGGCTAAAATGCCAAATCCTCTGGTTGGATCGCTGATGAAGACATGGGTCACGGCCCCGACCAAGCGGCCATCTTGAATGATGGGACTGCCGCTCATCCCTTGAATGATGCCGCCCGTCCGCTCCAAGAGACGACCGTCGGTTATCTGGATGACCAGCCCCTTGTCATCAGGGCGCCTTTGCCTGTTGACCTTGATGATCTCCACGTCGAAGCGCTCCACCCTTTCACCTTCCAACACTGTCAGGATCTCTGCCGGTCCTTTCTTGACTTGGTGGGCCAAAGCCACCGGTATGGGCTCTGTATAGTAGGGATTGCCGGGCAGAACCTTGAGCTGGCCAAATATGCCGAAGCGGGTGTTTTTGTCAATTGTGCCCACCACATCTCGCTCGTCTTGGAAGATCCCAATTTTCTCCCCCGGCCGCCCGCGCAGGCCCGTTTGCACCCCCGAAATCTGGGCTTGCACTATATGACCCCGGTCAACCTGAATCCGGCGATTAGCCGCGTCGGTGATCATGTGGCCTAAAGCCCCATATCGACCTGTCCGCTCATCATAGAAGGTCAAGGTCCCCACGCCCGCCGCCGGATCCTCCAACCACAGCCCTAGGAGGAAGGTTGGACTGCCCCCTCCGCCCCTTCCACCACCTTCGACCTCAACAGGCCGAATACGGGTTCGAACCACCTGCCCCCGGCGAAGGAGTTCAACATCTAGTTCCTGGCCCAAGACGCCGAATCGCTCCACCATGAACCTCAACTGATCTGGATTGTAAATGGTCGTATTATTTACTTTGAGCAAAATGTCGCCTGGCTCAATCCCTGCTTCCCGGGCGGGATAATACTCCTTGCCATCCCTGCCGAAAAGAGGTATGTGATCGACGACAATTAAGCCGGCGGGGGCCAACAAGACGCCGATTGCCTGCCCGCCAGGCATGACCTTCAGCTCCGGGACGACCTCGACCACCATCTCCCGAATCGTCATCCCCCAAAGGCTGATCATTAGACTCGCCTGGTCGGGGCTAGTCGGACCGATTTCTACGTTCCCTTCCGAAATCTGAATGAAGTCCTTCTCCAAGGGAGAAACAAGGGTGTAAGGCGGGAATAGACCGAGACTGAGGCTGTCTCCAGGAAGAACACGCAAATGTCTGGGAAGGGCATTGAGCAAATGCACCTGGATCCCGACGAGGAGAAAACAAATAAAAAACCCCCACCACAGATAACCAAGAAATCTGTTTCGCTGCACCGTTTATCTACTCCCCATAGCCCATGACATAAAAAAAGGCGAATTCGCCTAGGGCTATCATGCCCATGGGGAGTAGGTTTTATGTCAGGAGGCATCTTACAGCTGCCCTGCTACCCTGCCAGTTGTTTGACCCGGCCTGCCCGATTCAAGAGCTCCTGCGCGTGCTGTCGGGCGGTGACCTCATTGCCCCCCAACATCCGAGCTATCTCTTCCAGCGATTCCTCCTTCTGGAGTCTGGTCAAGTTCACTTTGGTGGTCCCATTAAACTCTTCCTTCTGCACCCGATAATGGCTGTCGGCCATGCTGGCTACCTGGGCTAGATGGGTGACCACTAGGACCTGTCGGCTCCTAGCCAATCTGGCCAGCCTAATGGCGACCTTGTCCGCCGTCTGACCACCGATGCCCGTATCAACTTCATCAAAGATCAAAGTAGCGATATTATCCCCTTTAGCGAGAATCGTCTTTAGCGCCAACATGATGCGGGACATCTCACCGCCGGAAGCGATCCGATTCAGGGGCTTAGGTTCTTCCCCCGGATTGGGACCAATGAGAAATTCAATGCGTTCAGCTCCTCGCGGCGTGATTCGCAGTCCATCTCCCAGGGAAGTGCCGCCCTCATGGGGCAAGAATCCCACCTGAAACCTGGCCCGCGGCATATTAAGATCCTCAAGCTCCCGCCCTACCGCCCCTTCCAGGCGCGCGGCATGGGACCTCCTAAGCTGAGACAGCTTCGCGGCCAGCTCCTGGAGTTCCCTTTGTAGAATCTCACAACGCTGTTGGAGTTCTTTGTGCTCTTCGGTCTGCTTTTCTACCAACTCCAGGGCCGCGGCCATCTCTTCCCCCTTGGCGATGATCTCCTCGATGGTGCGACCGTACTTCCGCTTCAAATGGTTGATAAGCTCCAGTCGCTCCTCGATCTCCTGCAGCCTCCCCGGCCGCGCTTCGATGCCTTCCCCATAGGTTCTAAGCTCCCTGGCAATTTCCTGGACGAGGATTTGGGTCGACTGGAGGTTCTCCCACAGTGGGGCCAAAGACTTGTCCAGCCGGACCAAGCTTCCCAGTGTTGCCGCTCCCCTGCCGAGCAGACTGGCAGCGGACAGCTGGTTTCCATAAAGGAGCTCGTAAGTGCCCATCACCCCTTCATAAAGGGCGCTGGCATTTTGCAAGACGCGCCTTTCTTGTTCCAGTTCTTCATCCTCGCCAGGCCGCAGACGGGCTTGCTCGATCTCCTCCACCTGATGGAGGAGAAGCTCCCGATCGCTGGCCCGGCGAGCTAGCGTGTCCTTCCACTTGGTCAGTCGCTCGAGGACTTGCCGGTACTCTCCCAGCTTCGCCTCAAGCTGCCTGCGAAGAGACAAGGCCTCCTCGCCGATGAAGGCATCGAGAAAGTCGCCATGGGTTTCCGAACGCAACAAGGATTGATGATCATGTTGGCCATGGATGTCGACCAGAGCTTGTCCCACATCAGCCAGGATATGCAAGGGAACCACCCGGCCATTCAGCCGACATCGGTGTCGGCCACTGCGATTGACTTCCCGGGTGAGGATGACCAGGCCATCCTCCGGTGGATAACCCAGATCGGTACACAGCTTGCCAACGGGCGAGTCCGGTTCGACGTCAAAGCAAGCTTCCACCAATGCGCTGTCTGCCCCGCCCTTGATGCTGTCAACGGTTGCCCGCCCGCCGAGGACGGTACACACTGCATCGATGATGATCGATTTGCCGGCTCCAGTTTCCCCCGTCAGGATGTTCAATCCTGGCATGAACTGGCACTCTAGACGCTCGATAAGGGCGTAGTTGCGTATGTGGAGCTCCCTCAGCATCCCTTGTCCCTCCGACTATTTGCGCAGCTCTCCCAAACGAGCGAGAACTTCCTTCACCGAACCATCGAGGGGGGCTGCTTCCTCCTGCCGAACGATGACCAAGATGGCATCATCTCCACCGATGGTACCGACAATTTCCGGCCAAGCCAGGTCGTCTAGCGCGGCGGCAACTGCCTGGGCTGTACCGGGCAGGGTCTTGACGACAATCAAGTTCCCCGCATAATCAACATCAATCACATAATCGATAAACGCCCGCTGGGCCCGGCGCAAGACATCGGATGCTCCCAGCCTCTGGGGCCGCACATAACGATAGGTGCCCCCTTCATCCGCTACTTTGATCAGTCCCAGCTCCTTGATGTCGCGAGAAATGGTGGCCTGGGTCACAGAAATGCCCCGCTTGCGCAATTCTTCCGCTAATTCCGTCTGGGTAGCGATGGCCTTCGATCGGATGATGTTCAGCATGGCTGCTTGACGAACGTTCTTCATAAATCAGCCTCTACACTTCGGGATGGGCTAAACGATTGCGCAACACCTCATAAAAGCCCCGTCCCATCATTTTTATTACCCGCGTAGTCTCCTCCGCCCGACAAACCCAGATTTCATCATCAGGCTCCAAGGTTGCTTCACAACGTCCATCGACGGTCAGGACAATATCGGTGTGCATTGCCTTAACCTTTACCCTCACCCGCTCTTGCGGCAAGGCAAGGACGGAACGAGTGGCGGTCAAGGTGTGGGGACAAATGGGAGTGATGATCAGGGCAGCCAGCTTTGAGTTGACCACCGGCCCGCCGGCCGACAGATTGTAAGCCGATGAACCGGTAGGGGTGGCAATAATCATCCCGTCCGCCGCAAAATTGCCGACCAACTGATCATCAACAGTCGTCTCCAAGGTGATGATGCGAGCAACCGGCCCCCTGGTGATAACGGCATCGTTCAAGGCCAGGAACACCCCTTGACAACGGTTCTGCCGCCGCAGCTCAACCCGGAGCATCATCCGCTCTTCCACCTGGTACTTGCCCTGGAGAAGCAGCTGCAGACCTTCCTCCAGCTCACCAATCTCCAGTTCCGTCAAGAAACCTAAATGCCCAAGATTGACTCCCAGAATTGGCACGCCTGTCCCCGCGGTCAATCTAGCGGCCCGCAAAAAGGTGCCATCCCCGCCAAGGACGATCATCACATCCAGGTCCCGGGTTAGGTCCTCCGATAATGGCCCGTCCACCCCAGACAAGGAGGAAATGGCCTCTTGGGGCGCGTAGACCTCAATTCCCCGTTCCTTGAGGGTCTCTATGACCTTGTTCGAGGCTTTTACAGCTTCCGCCTTGTCAAGATGGGCAAGCACGCCAACCCGCTGCACCCCTCATCGCCACCTCCCATGTCGTATTATTTCTTCGCCAAACCAATAATTTCCCCTTCCCTATCCGCGCAACCATCGATGGGCGTCGGCAACCACTCGCCCTACTTCGTCCTCCAGCAAAACCGTCTCGGCCGTTTGCTTTCGCCAGTAGATCAAAAACTCGATGTTCCCTTCCGGACCGGTGATGGGCGAATACGTAAGGCCAACGGTCTTCCAGCCCCAGCTTAAGGCCGCCTGGGCGATTTCCAGCAAGACATGTCGATGAACCTCCGGATCCCGAACGACCCCCTTCTTCCCCACTTGTTCCCGACCAGCTTCAAACTGGGGCTTCACCAGGGCGATAACTTCACCGGCGGGAGTCAACAGGTTCCAGAGCACTTCGAGGAATTTTCGGATCGAAATGAATGAGACATCCACAGTTGCCAAATCCGGGGGTTCTTCAAGATCCCCCGGATTCATATGGCGGATATTAGTCCTCTCCATCACGACAACCCGCGGATCGGTCCGCAGCGACCAAGCAAGCTGTCCGTATCCCACATCAACGGCGTAGACTTTGCGCGCACCGTGTTGCAGTAAACAGTCGGTGAACCCCCCGGTAGAGGCGCCAACATCGATAACGACCTTGTCCGTCACATCGACCTGCCACAAGTCTAGGGCCTTCTTCAGTTTCAATCCGCCCCTGCTGACGTAGGGAAGAACCTGACCCTTCACCTCTATCTCCACCTCGGGGGGAAACTTGCTGCCGGGTTTGATGACCTGTTGACCATTCACGTAGACGATGCCCGCCATGATCATTCCTTGCGCCCGTTGCCGACTAGGGGCCAAGGAGCGTTGGGTGAGCAGCTGATCGAGCCGAACCCTAGCCAAGGGATTTCCTCCCTTCCCTCCTCAGGGCCTCTTGGGCATAGGCGCTGATAGCCTCCGGCGTCAAACCATACTTTTCATGGAGCACCGAAACAGGGCCATGCTCAATAAAGACGTCGGGCAGGCCAATCCGACCTATGAGCCTGCCATTGGGACAAGCTTCGAGGACGGCGCTGCCAAATCCCCCCATCAATACGTTTTCTTCAACGGTAATCAGGTAGCCCGGTGTGCTTCGAATCAATTCCACATCCAACGGCTTGACGAAACGAGCATTAACCACCCCGGCATCGATGCCCTGGCGGGCCAGAAGCTTGGCTGCCTCCTGGCAAGTCCCTACCATGGAGCCAAGGGTAATGAAATTCAGGTCCTGGCCCGTCGATAGCCTCTGCCCCCGCCCCAGAGCGATTGGTTCTTCAGATCCGAGGGGCGTCAGACTGCCGCGTGGGTAGCAAAGGGCAACTGGACCTTCATAGTTGAGAGCCCAAGCTAACATATCTTCTAATTCCTTGCCATCCTTCGGCGCCAAGATGACCAGACCAGGGATAATCCGTAAGAAGGACAGGTCGAAGGCTCCGTGGTGGGTTGGGCCATCTTCCCCGACCAAACCGCTGCGGTCGATCGCCAAGACCACCGGCAGCCCCTGCAGACAGATGTCATGGATGAGTTGATCGTATCCCCGCTGCAGGAAGGTTGAGTACATAGCTACTACCGGCCGCTTTCCCCCGACGGCCAGTCCCGCGGCCAAGACCAGGGCATGCTGCTCGGCAATGCCCACATCGAAGAATCGATCGGGAAACTGCTGCTGGAATACACTGAGGCCCGTCCCTTCGGCCATCGCCGCGGTGACGGCCACAATTCGGTCATCCTCCTTGGCCATCCGGCAGAGCGTCTCGCCGAAGAGTCGACTATTAGACGGTCCATTTTCGCCGGATGATGCGGCCGCAATGCCATGGTACTGTCTCGGATTGCGCTCGGCCAGAGGATGTCCCTTGCCCTTGGTAGTCACCACATGTAGGAGCACCGGGCCCTTCATGGCCAGGGCATCCCGCAAGCCCCACCTCAAAAGCCCGATGTTATGTCCGTTCAAGGGTCCGTAATAAGAAAACCCGAGCTCTTCAAAAAACATCCCCGGTACGAGCACCTGCTTCAGGCCATCTTTGAGCTTGTCGACGACCCGGTGGACGATCCCGCCAAAAGCAGGGATTTGTTTCAGCAAGTTTTCCAACTCGGTCCTTGCTTTATATAAAGTGGGGTCCATCCGCAGCTGGGTAAGATAGCGGGCGAGGGCCCCAACGTTTTTGTCAATGGACATTTCATTGTCATTCAGGATCACCAGCAGGTCAGTTCCCCGGTGCCCGGCGTGATTGAGGGCTTCAAAGGCAAGTCCTGCCCCCAAGGCGCCATCGCCGATGACAGCCACCACATGGTAATCCTCCCCGGCCAGATCCCGCGCCTCAGCTAAGCCTAAAGCCGCCGAGATGGAAGTACTGCTGTGGCCGGCACCAAAAATGTCATGGGGACTTTCGGAGCGGCGGGGAAACCCGCTAAGGCCCCCATATTGTCGCAGTGAGGCAAACTGGTCCCGCCGTCCCGTAAGGAGCTTGTGGGCATAAGTCTGATGCCCCACATCCCAGATGATCTTGTCCCGGGGACTGTCTAAAATGCTGTGGAGGGCAATGGTCAATTCCACCACACCCAGGTTGGCCGCCAAATGTCCCCCGCAATTAGAGACAGTCGAGATGATCTCCTCCCGGATTTCTTCCGCCAGCTTGCTTAGCTCGCTAGAGGTTAGACCTTTCAAGTCGGCGGGCGAGTTAACCGCGTCTAATACTCGAGTCATGTTACTCTCCTCGTTTCCCTTTCCGCTTCCGTCCCTTCTTGGACTGCCGATTAGCCTTTCCGAAGATGGCAATCCCGGTGCCCTTCTCAAGCCAGTAAAACAGCCGGCCCACGGCGAGGACGATATCATCGGCGTATTTTAACGCAATCACTTTCCCACAAGCTTTGCCCGCAACGGTCAAGGCGGCAATCACCGCCACCATCAGGGTCGTCACTACCGGTTCTTTGAATCCCGGCCGCAACAGGAGCACGCGCATCACAACCGCCGTGGCCACGGCGCCGCTCAGCGTTCCGGCCACATCACCGACCATATCGTTGGCAAAGTTGGCTACTCTGTCGGCATGGCGAATGAGGCGGACAGCTTGCTGTGCGCCGGCAACCCGGTCGACAGCCATCGCATGGAAGGGCTCTTCCCGAGCGGCGGTGACAGCAACCCCGACGATGTCAAAAATGATGCCTAGTCCCACGATGACCAGGAGCAAGACCAAAGCAGGTAAGAGGGTGAAGAAGGTGAGAAGGGTTTGACTCCCCAGCGAAATGAACACTGATAAAAAAAAGGTCGCTACCCCGACGGCCACAAACCGCCGTATCTGAGAGCGAAAATTCGGCTCGCCCAAGGAAAGGAACACCGCCTCCTTAGGGTATGTATGGGCCGGCAGCACGCTGAGTAAAGATTGTGGCTTCAGGTCCAGCAGGTTTTCCCACAGGCCTTCCGAAGATGTTGCCATCTTGGCGGTTTCCCCTTTACGGCCTGCCTGTTCTGTCGCCAAGAACAGAGCTAGATCGCCACTTAGCCCACATCGCAATCCCCAACGTGCCATCCACCGGAAACAGTCTAGGAGTTTTCCTCAACGACGCTAATTGCCTTCTAGCCCCTTTTGCAGAATGGGTTTCAAGCAGTCCAAACCAAGAATAGGTTCCACGGCCGCTGAACCATTCTTGTACCATGCTATCCCACCACCCCACTCAGGGCAGGCTACACTGCACCCAACACTAAGTACTGCGAAAGCAGCTTCTGCATCGCGTGCAGGTTCAGCCCAAGCCGTAACCGATGGCCACGAACTTGGGTCTCCGCGGAAAGGGGGTCAACGCCTACATGCCTTTGTAGATCGCCCCCGCTTCCTTAACCCCCAGCAGCAGCCCCCGACTGGGCGTCGGCGGCCACCACCAGGGACTTCATCGATGTGCCCTCGACGGATTTTTAGGCCCGTCTTCAAAGGCAACCGCGCCGACTAGAATACTGCGCCGGCCCACTGTTTGGTGTAGCTGTATTATAACACACCGCCCCAAACCCCGCAAGCAACAGCATTCACAGGCTCATCTATCCCTATGTAAGATGTAGCCGACAAGCTCTCTGAGGGGCCATGCTTCCTCACCCAAGCCCGCCAGGGCCGCCAAAGCATTCGCGGCCGCACCGTGAGCAGCCTCTTTCGCCTTTTCCAGGCCGAATAGTGCCGGGTAAGTCGCTTTCCCATGACTCGCATCACTGCCCACTGGCTTGCCCAGCTTGTCCACATCCCCTTCCACATCGAGGATGTCATCGGTGATCTGGAACAACAAACCAAGCTCCCGGCCATAGGTGGTTAACGAGGCCAGCAGTTCCTCCCCTGCGCCCCCCACCATAGCACCCGTTCGCAAAGCGACGGTAATCAGATCCCCTGTCTTATGGCAGTGAATGTACTCTAAAGTGGCCCTGTCGACCTTCTTGCCCTCAGATTGCAGGTCGACCACCTGGCCGCCGATCAAGCCTTCGCTGCCGACGGCCTGGGCCACCTCGGCAATGATGTTTACCACCGCGGCATCATCCGCCAGGGAAAGACGAGTAAGCAAATAAAAGGCCCTGGTGAGCAAAGCATCGCCGGCCAGGAGGGCGATGGCTTCACCGAACATTTTATGATTCGAAGGCTTGCCCCGTCGCCAATCATCATCATCCATACATGGCAAATCATCGTGGATTAAAGAAAAAGAATGGATCATCTCCAAGGCTGCCGCTAAGGGCAGGGCCGCATCGCTCGAACCCTGGGCAATCTCGGCCGCGGTAAGGGCCAAAATGCCCCGCAGACGTTTGCCCCCTCCCAAGGTGGAATAGCGCATCGACCGGTGCAGAATCTCCGGCACAACATCATCGCCAGGCAAATACTCTTCCAAGGCCCTTTCGATCAATTGCGCCCGGCTGCGTACATATTGCTGCAGATCTTTCACCTTCATCCGACTCCTCCTTGGGCCAGGTCCCGCAATTCCGGGCCAAAGCCTTCGTCCACCAGCACCCTAATCCTTCCTTCGGCCTTGTCCAGACATTCGTTACAAAAACGCACCAATTTGATCCCTTGCTCAAACAAGGCCAGGGATTCTTCGAGGGTCGTTTCACCGCCTTCGAGCAGCCGAACGACCTCTTCGAGCAGCCTGCAAGCTTCTTCAAAATCTAGTTCTTCCCAGTTGATTTCCTTCACGAGCCTCCACTTCCCTCCCCGCAAATCTTCTGGATCTTGGCCTGCAAGTCTCCTTCCCCAAGGATGATATGCACCATGTCGCCGACGCGGCCATCCTGTGCCCGGCGGAGAATCCGCCCATCGGACAGTTGACAGATGCTGTAGCCCCTGGCCAAAGTCCCTAGGGGGCTGAGAAGCTCCAGTCGTCCAGCAAGACCAATCAGTCTATCTTTATTCAACCTATACCCATTACGCACCGCCAGCAGCAAAGAACGCTCCCTCTCATCCAACGTGAGCCGAAGGCGATTCAACCGCTCTTCAGGTCGTTGGAGAACGCTTCGCTCGGCCAGGCTCGAAACCTGCCGGCGCCCTTGGTCAACGCGCCTTTGCGCCATCCGGCGGAGACGTTCATAAAGACTAATCAACTGTGCCGCGATCGCACTAACGTCAGGAACGGCCATTTCCGCCGCCGCCGAAGGGGTAGGCGCCCGGTGATCGGCGACCAAATCCGTAATGGTCACATCGGTTTCATGGCCCACCGCCGAGATCACGGGAATGGAGGAGGAATAGACGGCCCGGGCGACTCCTTCATCGTTAAAAGACCAAAGGTCCTCAAGGGAGCCCCCGCCTCTGCCCAGGATGATGATATCAAGATCGCCGTAGCGATTGCATAGTTCCAAAGCCTTAATGATGCTAGCCGGGCCTTCGCTTCCCTGGACGATGGCCGGAGCGACGATAATATCGATCTTGGGATTGCGGCGGCGAGCGACGGTGACAATGTCTCGCAGAGCAGCCCCTTGCAAAGAAGTGACCACTCCCAGACGATGGGGAAAAGCCGGCAAGGGACGTTTCCGCCCCGGATCGAACAGGCCTTCCGCAGCCAGCTTCTCCTTCAGCTGCTGAAAAGCATAATGAAGAAGTCCCTCTCCCGCCGGGAAGACCTGCTCCACATACAGTTGATAGTCTCCGTTCGGCGGATAAACTCCTATCCTGCCTGCCGCCACCACCTCAAGCCCATCGCCGAGAGCAAAGGAGAGGGCTTGTCCATAGCGGCGAAAGAGGACGCACCGCAGGCGGGCCTTGGCATCCTTGAGGGTAAAATACGTGTGGCCCGAGGTGTGGCGCTTGTAGTTGGAGATCTCGCCCCGGATTAGGATGCTTTGCAAAACGGGGTCGGCAGTCAACGTATCTTCGATGCGCCGCGTTGCCTCGGCCACCGTCCAAATCTTTGGTTCAGCTGGCCACATCAGTGCTTCTCTCCGACCTCGGACCGGGCAATGGCACCCAAGACCCCGTTGACAAACTTGCTCGATTCCTCATCGCCGTAAACCTTGGCCAGCTCCACTGCCTCGTTAATAGCCACCCCAACAGGGACAAGGTGCTGGTAGATGCTCTCAAAGACAGCAATACGCAGGATATTTCTATCCACATTAGCCATCCGGTCCAATGTCCAGTCAATGGCATAGGAGCTGATTAGCTCGTCAATAGCCTTGCGATTCGCCAGGACCCCTCGCACGAGCTCACGACAATAAGCAGCATCCGCGGACGACAAACCGTCGGCAACAACGGTGTTTTCCACACTAAGGTCCCAATCGCACTTGCCGACGTCAATCTGGAAAAGCGCCTTCAGAGCCGATTCTCGGCCCGCCCTTCTACTCAACTGATGATCCCCCCATCAACGCGGCCACAGACGCCTTAGCAGTTCCGGCAGCTCCTCCCTTTCCACCAGGCTGCCGATAAAATATCCGACCAGCAGACAAAAACAAATGAAGAGCGCTCGCCAAAACCCAAACCGCAGGACGAGTAGTGCCACAACCAGCCCGATGACGCTCCCCCAGAAGCGGCCTTTATGGCGATGGATAGCCCTCCGTATCTGATCCCACAGCTCCTGCATCCTCGGAGCACCTCGCTTCCCTACTCTACCCTTGGCTTCCTGTCCCGGACCAGGCTCCTTACTTTTACCTGAACATCCGCGATCTCCAGTCCCGTTGTCTGTTTCAGATAGTCCTTTACCCCTGCCTGAACCGCCTCGACTACTGCGGGAATATTCACATCGGGCAGCACCTTTAAACTTAAAAGGATGCCCACTCCTTCCGAGCGGGCCCGAACTCTAGCCTCCACATCCTGTACGCCAACCACGTCCTGGGCTGATCGCCGAATCAGGCTTTCCAGGACCGACATACTGATGTGTACTTGGCCGAGCTGACTCTCCCAAGCCAAAGGAGGAGCGGTCCCCATATCACGAACAGCTAGTCGCAATATGTAAAGGCTGAGCAACAACAGAATAATGCCGGCTGCCAATGGTCTTGCGCCGTCAAACCGGGCGATGTAATCCAACCAGTGGAAGACTTGCTCGGCCGGATTCCACCCCCAAGCTAAGGCGAAGGCCAGCAAGGACAACGTCAGGAAAACCAGGGAGAGAACCACCAGGATCACGCGGTCATATGCCCGCACCAATATCTCCTCCTCTTATTGTGCGGGTTACCTAACCCGAACCTCCTCATGCTTTTCCTCCTGGGGGAAGTGGACGCCCTGGATATTGACATTGACCTCAACCACCTGCAGTCCCGTCATCCCTTCGATGGCCCGCTTCACATTTTCCTGAATTTTCGTGGCCACATCCGGGATCCGGACTCCGTAGTTGACGATGATGAACAGGTCTACCGCAGCCTGCTCCTCCCCTACTTCCACTTTAACCCCCTTGGACAGATTCTTGCGGCCAAGCATCTCAGCGATGCCGCCAGCGATGCCGCCGCTCATCCCGGCAACACCTTCAATCTCGGTAGCGGCAAGTCCAGCGATGATGCCCACCACTTCATTAGCAATTCTCAGCTCGCCCAGTTCGGTCTTATCCTTCGTATCAGCCACCTCTGTCCACCTCCATTTGCTGGATGCACCCCTAGTATATCAAAGGATGGGGCCAAGAACAATCAGAGAGCATTCTTAGCGAGAAACCGGGTCTCGATGAAGTCCGTTGACAATTCTCCCCGGCGAAAGAAGGGATCGTCGAGGATCTCTAGATGGAAGGGGATCGTATGGGCAATGCCGTCGATGGTAAACTCCCGCAAAGCAACCTTCATGCGGTCAATGGCCCGGTCTCGAGTAGGCGCCCACGCGATCACCTTGGCAAACATGGAGTCGTAATAGGAGGGCACATTCCACCCTTCATAGGCCGCGCTATCGATGCGGATCCCCGGTCCTCCCGGCGGACGATAGGTCTTAATTCTCCCGGGAGACGGCAGGAAGTTGCGATAGGGATCTTCAGCGGCAATGCGACACTCGATGGCATGTCCCCTAATGGTGATGTCGTCCTGGTTGTAGCTCAGAGGCTCGCCCGCGGCAACGAGCAGCTGTTCCCGGACAAGGTCAACGCCGGTGACCATCTCCGTTACCGGGTGCTCCACCTGGATGCGGGTATTCATCTCCATGAAATAATAGCGGCCTTCACTGTCAAGGAGAAATTCCACTGTCCCCGCATTAACGTAATCGACCGCCAAGGCCCCTTTGAGGGCAGCTTCACCCATGGCCTGCCGGAGCTCATCGGTCATGATGGGGCAGGGAGCTTCTTCCAGGAGTTTTTGATGGCGGCGCTGCAACGAACACTCCCGTTCGCCCAGATGGATGGCCTTGCCATGAGAATCAACGAGAATCTGGATTTCAACATGACGCGGTTTGGTGACGAACTTTTCTAGATAGACGACGCCGCTGCCGAAGGCAGCTTCCGACTCCGCCCGCGCTGGGGCTAGAACACGAAGCAGCTCCTTCTCATCATACGCCACCCGCATCCCTTTGCCACCGCCTCCGGCGGCAGCCTTGACGATAACCGGATAACCAATTTCCCGCGCGATCCCGGCTGCCTCCCGGTCGCTTTCCACACCGCCCGGGCTTCCAGGAATAACCGGCACGCCCGCCTCCTCCATGGTTCTCTTCGCGGCCGCCTTATCCCCCATCCGCTCGATCGTCTCCGGGGAAGGGCCAATGAAGGCCAGTCCATTAGCCCGGCAGATTTCGGCGAAATGGGCCCGTTCGGCGAGATATCCATAGCCTGGATGGATGGCATCGGCGCCGGAGATAAGGGCAGCGCTGATGATGTTGGGAATGTTGAGGTAGCTTTGAGATGATGGGGCCGGACCTACACAATAGGCTTCGTCGGCATAGGCGACATGAAGGGAATCGGCATCGGCCTCTGAATAGATGGCAACCGTCCTGATGTCCAGTTCTTGACAAGCACGGATAATCCGGAGGGCGATCTCCCCCCTGTTAGCGATTAATACCTTTCGGAACAACTCTTCTCCCCCTAGCCAAGTTTCTCAACGACAAACAAAGGTTGGCCGTATTCGACGGGCTGCGCGTTGTCCACCAAGATCTCCTTGATCACTCCGGCCACATCAGCCTCAATTTCGTTCATCATCTTCATGGCCTCGATGATGCAAAGAGGCTGCCCCTCTTCGATCCTGTCGCCGACTTCCACATACGGCGCAGCATCAGGTGCCGGAGCCCTGTAAAAGACCCCGACCATAGGTGCAGCGATGATCACCGTCTCTTCTTTCACCTCAGGTGCCTCCACCGACACGACCTGGCCAGTCACCGGCTGCCGGGGAAATGCTTCTTCCGTTCGTTGCTCGTATGGAGCTCCGGAGACGATTGCCTTCTTCAGATACAATCGCACCTTGTCCGTTTCTAGTTCGAGTTCGGCCACATCGCTTGCGCTCAACGCTTGTATGAGTTCTTTTATCTCATCGAGATTCATCCATATCCCCCTTTAGTCCCAAGGTCAATCCCAAGCTCAAGCATATCTTTACCAATTCTGAGGAAAGCCAGCCCCGGAGGCATTATTCCCCGGGGCCACATGGTTGAGTCATGGGTGTCTTTTTCTTCTCGGCGCACTAAAATCCTGCTTTCCTCAGCAAAGTCACTGCTCGATTCCGTCAATGATCGTGATTCTCTCCAGGGTTACCCCAGCCAGCCGGTTGACTACCTCGCCGATTTGAGCCGCCTGCGCCGCATCCACCTGACCATCCACTACTATATTCGCACTGTCGGCAGTCAACACCACGACCACATCCCGATGTCCCTTGGCTTTGATTAGGTTTTCCAATTCCGTCTCCTTATGGCTTAATTGGGTTAGGTGCCAAAGCCTTGCCTCCGTCTCCGCCCGGCGAGCAGGTTGAATGGTGGGGTCCAGCAAAATCTCTTCCAGATAGGAAGCCTGTCGGCTGCGAGAACGCTCCCTTTCCCAGCGATATTCATTGAAAAAGTCCGTCCGCAGGGGTGCAACCTCCACCAACTCGGCAACGGTAGTAGTCTCCGATCGTTGGAGGGGAGCCGTTACCGACAGAGCCTCCTCGCTGATCTCCGTCAATTGCCCATCGACCAAATCCTGATTCTGCGTTTCTGCCTGGGGAAAGACATACAGATAGCAAAGCCCGAGAACAAGCAAAACTAGGGCCAACAAGACTAAGCGGCTGGTGCGTTTACTGACCACGTAAAACACTTCCCTCACCTACTTTCTCGGCATAACTTCTATCCTGTGGGCCGGCACCCCGAGGACCGTCTCCACTGCCCGCAAGATGTCGAGCCGCACCCGCGGGTCCCGGGCCCCATCGGCGATTACCAGTACTCCGCGAATAGGAGGCCGACCTTCCTGGACAACGATGGGCTGCTCTCCCTTACGGTCATCAGCGGCCACGAGAACGTACTGGGTCGTTGTCCGCTCCTCGGTGATTTGTCGCTCAACGCCGGCCCGGTCACTTTCAACGGTAGTTCTCACCTCCTTTGTCTGATTGGCCAAATACTCCCTTCGGGGGCCGTCCATCGTTAGCAGGACCCTTACCTCCCCCACCCCGGCGATCTGCGTCAAGGTGCCGGCCAGGGACCGTTCCAGGCGGGTTTGAAAATCAGACCAATCTTCTTCCGAAGTTGAGCGCATAACTGGTTCGGCCAGGCTCTGGACCGTTGGTTTTCGTTCCGGAGCGGTACTCACCAGGAGCACTAAGCCGACTAAGAGGAGGATCACTGTCAGCTTAGCCCGACGCGCCTGGGCGGGGTTAAGGTTGAGGAGGCCCTCATCATCCCCCTGTTCGTGCCCTTGCCGCCACCATTTATGCCAATTATCGAGCAGCCCCATTGCTCCCACCCTCCCTGTATTGGACATCGACTGCCCCGTGACTGAGACCGTAGAATTGGGCAATAAAGGGGACTACTTTCTCAGTCCACGCCTCCTGCCTTTCCCCCGGCATTAGCTGCAGCCAGACGATGACCCTATCGATGCGACCTTCCGATAGCTCCGCCTGCACTGTTGCATCCTCCACCCCGGGGGTCATGGCGAGGAAGGCCGCGGCTTGGTCGTTCAAGCGAGAGACGTAGTCCCCCCTCAACCGGGCAAGGGCCCTTTGGCGCAGGCTTAGACCTGCTTCCAAAGATACGCTCTCCAGCCGGCCACTAGCCGGCAGCTCCCAATTGATGCTCAGCCCCGTTAAGGCCAACATGGGCTCAAGAATGGCGGCAATCAGGACGAGACCAATGACGAGTTGGACGAAACCGCGAATACTGCTCTTCGGCAGCATGGTTTCCAAAAACACGACCACAAAGACTAGGATGACCAGGTTTTGCAGCCATTGTCGCAAAGGCATTCACCTCGCAAAAGCCGCCAAATTACCGATGCCAATGATCATGGTGATGGCCACGAAAAACATCAGAGCTACCGTTCCCACCGCAACGAACAACAAAGTCAGGGAGTCGGCCATTGAACCTAGAGCTTGGGTCAGCCTCGGTTCACTGATGGGCTGCACCATCGCCGCAACGAGCCGGTAGAGGATAATGGCCGAGGCGATCTTCATCATCGGGAAAGCGGCAGTCAAGCCTACGGCCGCCAGGCCCAAGGCCCCAATGGTATTCTTGATCAGTAGGGAACCACCAACGACTACCTCCACAGCATCGGCGAACATGCCGCCGATGACCGGGACAAAGGTGCCAGTCAAAAACTTAGCCGTCCGCAAGGCAGCACCGTCGGCTACTGGGGCAATGGCTCCCCTGACGACCATGACGCCAAGAAACAGACTGAAGACAACGCCCAACAGGGCAATGCACCCTGTCCGAACAAGGCCCGCTAAGCGAGACAAGGGAAACTCGGCCGAGAAGTTGCCGGCTACCCCTAGGACGGCGGCGACGAAAATCAAGGGAAAGATTATGCCCTCAACCAAAGTGCCGACGGTAGTTGTCACTGCGAGAAGCAGGGGACTGAAAATGGCGGCGGAACTAACCGCGCCTACGGCCACGAGCAAGGTGGCCATTGTCGGCAGCAGCGCCTGCATGAAGGATACCATCGAGTCGATTGTCCGACTGCCAACTTGAGCGGCACTATGGAAGCTCTGCAATGCCAGGACCGTCAACACAGCCATGCAGACGGCGAAAGCAAGCTCACTAGCTCCGGCTGGAAGGCCGCGCTGGAGATTCTGCAGCAAGGAGCAAAGGACGACGAGCACTATCAATTGACCCATCAGTCGTGTTTGCAGGAAGACTTCTCCCCATAGGTAACGGAGCAATGCCAACATGATCTCCCCCAAGTCGGCGAAACCTTCTCCTCGGACGATGCGGCGCACGTCAAAAGGAGGCAATAGCTCCCTCACCTCTGGCTCCAAATCGGCCAAAAAAGCTCGAATCCCCGCTAGATCTAGTTCCGACAGCTGCTCCTCAATAACGAGGTGTAAGGGATCCTCCTGAGCTTTCATGGGCCAAGGCAGGAGCAAGACCATGCCTATACTTAAGCAAATCGCCAGTCGGCAAAACACCCCATCTCCCCCTACGGCAGCAGACCAACCAAGGTATCTAAAATGGCGACAACTACCGGGATGGAAATCGCAAGGATCATGATCTTGCCTGCAATTTCAATGACCAAGGCCACCGCCTCCTCGCCCGCGTCCTTGCTGACTTGGGCTCCTAGGGCCGTCAAGTAGGCAATGCCAATGCTGCGCAAGATCACACCCAAATAGAACCCACTAAGGTCGGCCCGTTGACCAAGCTCGTAAAAAACTTGGAGAACCCGGTCTAGGGGACCGATAAGAAGGAGAAACACGCCAACCACGAAGGCGAGGCTCAGCTGCGGCGCCAATTCGGGGTAGCGCTCCCGCAAATGGGCAAGTATGACCGTGATGATGATCCCTAGCCCTGCGATGCGGGCGATATCCGACACAGCTTTCTACCCCCTCACCAGAGGCGAAAGGTGGATTCCACCCGCTCCAGTAGCTGGGATACCCAGGGAAACAGCCATAACAGAGCTAGAATGATGCCAGCAAGTCCCAGGGCATAGGCCAATTCATCCCGCTTGGCTTGGACCAGGACGATGTTCAAGATGGCTACTAACAGACCTAAACCAGCTATGCGTATGATTAACGATGTGTCCATACTCGCTGCCCCCCTGCTTAGTAGAACAAGAGGACCAGGGCGGCCCCGCCTGCTAGCCCTAAGTAGTTCCAGAGGCGAACGTTGCGCTCCCGTTCCTCGATGGCAACCTGTTCTTCCAACTGCAATTGATGGCGGGCCAAGGCCAGGTGTTTTCCTTGGTCTTCTTTGCTTGACAGCCCTATGACCTGGCCTAGTCCCCGCAGCACTTCCAGATCCCTTCTTTGGAGGGCCAGAAGTGGCGCCTGTTTCCTCAAGGCAAAGTTCCAAGCATCGTTAAAGGAACAACCCTCACCGGCAAGGAAGCTGCGGGCCGCCTCCTGGAAAATCCCACTTACGGGCGGGTCCACTCGACGGGCAACCGTCTCAAGAGCTTCCGGCAAGGAGGCATTGGCGTAGCTGACTTCCGTTTCTAAGATTTGGAGTCCCAGCTGCAAGAGCCGCAGCTGCCTAGGCCGTTCGATGAAATTGCCGGCGACCATGGTGGAAATACGCCAACAGCTGCCAAGGATCACCAAGACTCCGACGACCCGGAGCAATCTGCCCACCTCACTTCCTAGTCCATATGTATAGACAAACTAAGTAGGATATGCCCTGACTGACAAGATTTCCTCACAACGAGATGATCTGCTCAACGGTGCCAACGCCTTGTCTTCGACTGAGGACAACTACCCGGCGAAAGTGCCCTTCTGCCAATAGGGCGGCCATTAACGGACGACGATGAAGTTCTTCTAGGTTTCGTCCATGGGCCGTGGCGATAACGGTGACGCCGCAATTGGCAGCTTCAGCAAGGGCAGCTCCATCCTCTGGTCGACCGATTTCATCGGTGATCAGAACCTGCGGCGACATGGACCGCAACAAAATCATCATCCCCTCAGCCTTGGGGCACCCATCCAAAACGTCTGTCCGGGGTCCCACATCCAGTTGGGGGATTCCGCGGTAACAGCCGGCAATCTCGGACCGCTCATCGGCGATGGCCACTTGCCGCCCTGGCAGCCCCAGGCTAGGCACCCCCCAGCTCAACTGCCGCGCCAAGTCACGCAGCAGCGTAGTCTTCCCGCAGACTGGGGGCGAGATGATCAAGGTCTGGCAGACCTCCTTTTCCTCAATGAGGAAAGGCAGCACTCGGTCGGCCGCTCCTATGACCTGACGACTTAGGCGCAAATTAATGCCCGCAATGTGTTTGATGGTTCTCAGCCGACCGTTCTCCATCACCGCTTGACCAACTAGTCCCACCCGATGACCACCAGGCAGGGTGATATATCCATTGCGAAGCTCTTCCTCAAGGGCATATAAAGACCCCTTGGTCAACAGCTGCACCACCCGGTCCAACTCTTCTTTCGTTAGACGATAAACCTTGTGGGGGGAGCAGCTGAGACCCTCCGGCCCAAGGAAGGCATCTTCTCCGCCGACAACGATCATGACCGGCCTTTCAACCCGCAGCCTTATCTCTTCGAGCCGATGGAGAATCGCATCGTCTAGGACAATGAGCAAATCTCGCAAGGAACGAGGCAGCACAGGGAAAATGTCCCGCTCCAAGAGTTGCCTCACCGATGGCCGAG
>JAAYLE010000149.1 GCA_012522085.1 Bacillota bacterium
AGGGGCACCTGAGCGGAGGCGTCTATTATAGCAAAGGGGTTCTGGCCGGCAAGTCCTTTGGCCGACCAGAACCCGGTTATCCCATTCTAGCCTGCGGTGGACCTGCCTAGTCCCAGGGTTTTTCAGCTGCGGCATTCATGCCCGCAAAGCGACCAGAAGTGTATGACCAGGCGATATGGGTCCCGTGCCCGCCGGCAATCATATCGCCCCGTCCCATGTTTCCTCCGGCATACAGCCCCGGAATTACCTTGCCATGGACGTCGTAGACCCTGAGCTTGGTGTCAACTTTGAAGCTGACGTCGGCTAGAGTAACGACGGGGCGCACAGGACCGTGGATATAGAACGGAGCTTTCCTTATGCCCCGACCGAACACTGTCCGGCCAAAGCTGGCGTCGCGCCTTTGGCCGACGCACTTGTTCCATTCATTGATGGTTGAGCTCAAAGCGATATGATTGATGCCAAACTCCCTGGCCACCGCGGCAACTGTGTCGGCTTTCTTGATGCCGCCGAGGGCTTCAAAGTCAGCGACGGTCCCATAGCCGCCATAGCCAGATACGGGCGCGACGGACGCGATGGACGAAACGACGAAGGGCCATTCGTTGAAAATGTCCGCAACTCTCTGGTCGAAGACGATGAATGCCGTCTCGTCGGGCTGCTTAGATGTTGCCACACCCAGCTCGGAGTCCGGGAGCTCCTCATTGACAAACCGCCTGCCGAGCTTGTTGACGATTATTGCTCCCGCCGCATACATATCGTAGGGCGTAAACATCTGTCGTCCACCTGGACCGCAGCTTGGCCCTGGAGGCATCGTCCGAAAACCTGGGCTCCCCCACGCATCCAATTGGGTTATGTCGGCGCCTAGTTCGAGCCCCATGAGCAGTCCCGAACCGTCATTGAAAGGATGGGCGCCCAAAATCCGAGCCCGGTCGGGAGTGGTGAACTTGAGCCTCATTTCGTAATTAGCAGTAAAGTCGCCGGCCGCTAAGATTACGCCCCTCCTGGCCTTGATGGTCATCTCCTTTTGCTTCGCCTCGTCCATGGCCAAAACCCCCACGACCCGGTTGTTGGCATCGGCGAAAAGCTTCTTGCCCGAGGTCTCATACATAATCTTGACCCCGTTCCTTTTTAGGGCTGCTTCTAGCTTCGCGATTACTGCCGGCGAGTTTGGATGGGACATATGCATCCTGTTCACCCGATGGCGCGGATAGGGGAAGGGGCCCTTAAACTCGGCGCCATGCTCCATCAGCCAGTCGATGGTGGGGCCAGCGTTCTCCCCTAGCCATGCGACAAGTTGTCGGTCGGCCTTCGCCCCCCGGGCGCCAGCGGCAGCGATCACATCCTCCACATACGATTCCACCGTGTCCTGGATTCCCTGCTCCTTTTGCAGCCTGCTGAGCGGCGCTGACACCGAACCGACAGCTAGAGCCGTCTCGCCGCCGAGATAGGGAGCCTTCTCGATCAGGATTACAGACGCGCCAGCTTCGGAAGCGCTCAATGCTGCGGCAATGCCGGTGCCGCCTCCCCCTACCACGACTACGTCAGCTTCATGATCCCACTTGGCTGGGATATCGACCCGGTGGGCGCTAGCCTTCGGTGCACCAAGGCCTGCCAGAGCCAGGGACCCAACACCAAGGGCTCCCAGCTTAATAAACTCTCGCCTGTCAAGTCCGGTCCCATTCTCTTTGTTAGCCATTATGTAAAACCTCCTCTGTCGCCCCAAAAATTCCGGTTTTTCTCCTTACTTCTGTCACAACTCTTGCCCATTCCGCATCTACTGTCCTTGCCGTTGGCGAGACAACCTCGGTTGTATCCCCTTCCCTCTGTTCCGTCCTGCCAGTGCCCTGAACATGTGCTATTCTTGGGCCGATGCCTGCGCTAACGCATTAGCAATAGCCTCAATGACCCCTTTGCTGGTGCCCGTTGCTCCCGTAACCGTGTCCACGTTTTCACAAGTCTGCTCCTCGACCACTTGCGCTATCACTTTGCGGAAGGCAGCTTGGGCAATGGTGGGTGTTTCCTGATGATTGACAACTACAATGTCGGTAATCTGGCCCCCATCGATCAGGACTTCCACTTCAATCTCCCCGAACAGGCCGTCGCCAGTGGACCGGTAGGCACCATCCCGATAAACCGGGGAGGCGATAGCGAGAATGTGTGAAAGTAGCACCAAGCACAAACAAGCCCAGCTTACAAGGAACCGTTTGTATGACAGCTTCTTCGAGTGGGATCTGCTCATCTTCGTCTTCCTTCCTTGCGAAATTTACTTTGCCGACCTTCGTTGACTAGTTGCTGCTTTTTCTGGCGCTCTCGTCACCCCCCAACAGGCTCGATTCTGTGGCATAGCTGAGATCACTGGCAGGTCAAAGAAAAGACTCTCTGTAGTATACAATTGGTGTTTGGGGGCACGATTACAATCCTTTTTGCTACTACCCCAGGAATTGCATTCTACGCAACATGGCAATCCCCTGCCAACATCCGTTAAAAATTTCCCAAAATGTGCCGAAACGCCCCTTGCAGGAGGCCCGGGCCCTCCGCCGGCTTGGCCGGCATTTCTTGGGGAAGAATTTATCAGGCCCACCGACCGGTGGGCCC
>JAAYLE010000150.1 GCA_012522085.1 Bacillota bacterium
CTTCTTGGGCGGCCGTCGGAGTTTAGAGGTCGATTGAACATCGATCCTGCTCTGTTAGATATACTCGCACTGGACAACATTGCGGTCAACCTGAAGCCCCCGGATGTCACCGAGAAGTATTACGCCGCCGGTGTGGAGTATGTCGCGGCCGGTTTGATCCATGGGTGGGACGAGGTCGACTTTCTCCGCTCCCAGCTGCCCGATGTGGATGATCCGGAGTTCTGGCGCCCCTTCGAAGACTATCTTGAGAAGTACAAGGGGGACTATGCCGCCGTTGCCTGTCTGCGGGCGGGCGTTGCCAATGCTTACCTGAGCATGGGCATCGAAAACTTCTGTTTGACCATCTACGATGATCTCAAGTTGGTCGAGACCATCATGGACATCTTCAATGAGTGGACCCTCAAAGTAGTTGAACGGGTCAACAAGATGGGCTTTGACTTGGCGGTCATCAGCGACGATCTGTGCGATCAGAGGGGACCCATCTTCTCGCCGCAGATTATCAATGAGTTGTTCAAGCCCCGCTACAGGAAGGTCAACGATGCCCTCAACATCCCGTGGATAATGCACACCGACGGCAATTTCATGCCCATCCTCGATGATCTCCTCGAGTTCGGGATGGTTGGCATCGGCAACATTGAACCAGCTGCCGTCGACATCGTCGAGTTGAAGGAGAAGTATGGCGACAAGATCACCTTGATGGGCAATATCGACCTGCACTATACCTTGACGCGAGGCACGGCCGAAGAAGTGAAGGAGAGCGTCAAGCAGCGAATCGAGCAATGTGCGCCCAATGGACGCTACATCATCGCTAGTGAGAACTCCATTCCTTCTTATGTGCTGCCAGAAAACCTCAAGGCTATGAGTGAAGCAGTAGAACAGTACGGCTATTACAAGTAAACAAACGACGATTTGGCCTCGAGGGCCCGGCAAGGGGGAGGGAATATGCCTGCTTCTAGTACCGGGCCCTTTCATAAGCGCTTCCGTTTTCATCCCGTGTCATTCTCCCGCTCGCACCCATCTTAGGCTATAATGGAAAGCGTTGGGATTGTATGGCTCATCCTGTCCGTCACAGCAGTACTGCCGATGTTGGTGCCTCTTTCAGCATGGTAAGATTTGACCCGGCTTGACGGGTCGCATGGAGGGATCAATTGAGATGGGCTCGATCAAGGTCATCAACACCACGCGCGGCACGGTGGTAGCCGAGGAGGTGGAGGTGGCCGACACTTTTTGGACCCGGCTCGTAGGACTCCTCGGTCGCCGGGAGCTGTCCCCGGGCAAAGGGTTGATGCTGGTGCCCTGCAACGCGGTTCATGGATTGTTTATGTCCTTCGATATCGATGTCCTTTACGTGTCCGAGCAAAGGCGAGTCCTGCACATTCTGGCGCCCCTGCGCCGCTTCCAATTGGGAGCGGTCATTCGGGGCAGTTATTATGTCATTGAATTGCCTAGGGGAACGGTGCTGCAGACAAATACCAGGGTGGGCGACCAACTGGACTTTGTCGGTTAGGACTGGTTCCATCCGGCTATTTTCCTCCATCACCACACCGCCCGGGGGGGCTTGGAATAATATGTACTGAGACTAAGACCCCCCACCGGGCGTTTGCCTGGCGGACAGGGACTGCAGAGATGGGGGCTAGACACATGCATGAAAGCAAGACGAGAAAGAATGTCCGGGGTCGAGGGGGAAAGGAGTGTCTCACTCCCCGGGAGCGGGAAATAGCCATGCTGATGGCTACAGGACTGACCAACAAGGAGATCGGCGCGAAGCTGTTCGTGAGTGAGCATACGGTCAAGAATCATGTGAGCAACATTTATCGGAAGCTGGGAATCGACGATCGCACGCAGCTCGCCCTGTGGGCGGTTCGCAGCGGGCTGATAGAGCTTGATTAGGCCCTTGAGGAGGAAAGGGTCTCCTCCCCGGCGAAGTTTCTTCCTAAACCCGGTTTTAACGCCGGGTTAGCTACTATCTCGAGGAGGATGGCATTGGCGGAGTTGGAGGGCCAGGTAGACCGGATAGTCTACCGCAATGAGGACAACTATTACACGGTGGTGAGACTGAAGACGGAAGGGCCGGACCCGGTGACGGTGGTGGGGAGCTTCCTTGCCATCAATGAAGGTGAAACCATCCGCGTGTGGGGCCAGTGGGTCAATCATCCCGAATATGGTCGGCAGCTCAAGATGGAAGAGTACCAAACGGTCATTCCGGCCACCAGAGAAGGGATCGAGCGGTTCCTGGCCTCCGGGGCGGTGAAGGGGATCGGACCGGTGATGGCCAAGCGGCTGGTGGACAAGTTTGGCTCTGCGACCCTAGACATCATGGAAAAGAAACCCCACCGCTTAGCGGAGGTGGAAGGGATCGGACCCATCAGGGCAGAGGCCATCGCCGCCGCCTTCCAATCCCAGAAGGAAGTCCGGGATGTGATGGTCTTTTTGCAGGGACATGGAGTCAGTCCCGCTTACGCAGCTCGGATCTACAAGGAGTACGGTCCCCAGGCTGTCGATGTGGTTAGGACCGACCCTTATCGTCTGGCTGCGGATGTATACGGCATCGGCTTCAAGATTGCCGACCAGATTGCCTCCAACTTGGGCATCGCGGCCGACTCTCCGGCGCGGATCAAAGCCGCTTTGAACTATATTCTGCACTTAGCCAGCGAAGAGGGACACGTTTATCTTCCCCGGGAAGAGTTGATCCGGCGAGGCGTCGAACTGCTGGAAGTAGATGAAGGCAAGGTTGAGGCCGCCCTGGAGGGCCTGGAGGAGGCGGCCTGCGTCCATATCGATGAAGGGGCTTGCATTTATCCCCGGTATCTATGGGCCGCGGAGCGAGGCGTAGCGGCCAAGCTGCTGGCCTTGCAGGCTAGCTTCCTAGGGGACTTGGAGGATATGGAAGGACAGCTGAACCTGGCCGAGCGGGATGCAGGCTTGACCTTGGCCCCCCAACAAAGGCTGGCCGTGCTGCGGGCCCTAAATCGGGGCGTAATCGTCATTACCGGGGGGCCGGGGACGGGCAAGACCACCATCATCCGCTTCATCTACACCCTGCTTAAGAAGAAGGGTGTGCGAATAGCCCTGGCCTCGCCCACGGGCCGGGCGGCCAGGCGCCTCAAAGAAGCAACGGGGGCGGAAGCCAAGACCATCCACCGCCTCCTTGAATTTGGCACCATGGAAGGCAGGCCTTGTTTTCAGCGGGATGAAAGCCGCCCCTTATCCCAGGGGGCCGTCATCATCGATGAGGTTTCCATGGTGGACATTTCCCTCATGAATTCCCTGCTGAAGGCCATTGCCCCGGGAACCCGCTTGATACTGGTAGGGGATGTGGACCAGCTTCCATCCGTCGGGCCGGGGAATGTCCTCCGTGACATAATCAACAGCGGTGTCGTGGAATCGGTGCGGTTGACGCAGATCTTTCGGCAGCGGGGAGAGAGCCTGATCGTCAAGAATGCCCACCGCATCAATCAAGGTCTTTTCCCGCTCCTAACACCTCGGGACGGCGACTTCTTCTTCATCGAAGAAGAAGACCCCCAGGACATCGTTGAATTGATCAAGGGCCTGGTGAAAGAGAGACTTCCCCGCTATTTAAGCTGCGATCCCATCGAAGACATCCAGGTCCTTAGCCCCATGCGGCGCACGACCACAGGCGTGGACAACCTAAACGCCGTTTTGCAAGAAGCCCTGAACCCTTCCCGCCCTCACAAAGGGGTAGTTCGTTCGGGAAGTCGTCTGTTCCGGGAAGGGGATAAGGTGATGCAGATCAAGAACAACTACCAGACGATGATCTTCAATGGGGAGATGGGCCGCATCCTCCGCATCGATGCGGAGGAGCAGCAGGTCCTGGTCCAGTTTTCCGATGAGCAAGGGGACAGGGTCGTCCCCTACGGTCAGGAGGAACTGGATGAACTAGCCTTGGCCTATGCCGTATCTGTCCACAAGAGTCAAGGCAGCGAGTTCCCGGCTATAGTCCTTCCAGTGACCACCCAGCATTTCATCATGCTGCAGCGAAATCTGCTCTATACGGCCCTCACCCGGGCGAAGCGTCTCGCCGTTCTGGTCGGCACCAAGAAAGCCATCGCCATCGCGGTGAAAAACAACAAGATCGATGTTCGCTACAGCCTCCTGGACCGAAGGCTCCGGGGCTTGATTGACGAATGAACCGGTTGTACACCGTCTACTTCCTGGAGGATGGGGACCGGCTCCGCATCGATTACTCTCCCCAGCCTTCCTTGGACGCCGCCTATCTGCGGGCAGAGGGAGCCCTCTTAAGCAGTCCCCTCCCTGCCTGGGCAGCGTCCTCCCTGGTTAAATGCCTCCGCGGGGGCCTCTTCGGTCCGCCTAGGAACCCCAAGCACCTCGCAATGAGGGCGGACCGCTGGCTGCGGCAAAGAGGCTTTAGCCCGCCTCTTGGCGACCGCCGGCTGAGGCCGGGAACAATTCCCCAACCGCTAGAACAAAGCGAAGCAACCATTGCTGGTCGTCTGCTCTTGCCGACGGAAGCCGCGCGGGCCCTGGGAAGACCCTGCGAAGAAGACCTCCACCTCCTCTATCTCATGGGCCGCTGCGACCGCAGACCCGGAATCGACTCGGACGGGTGCGTCCGCTGCGGCAGCCAAGAGGTCCAAAGGGATTATTGTCCGCTATGCCTCCGGGAAGACTGTGGGCGCTGTCCGGACTGCTCGTCCATGGGGGAGATTCGGTCCTGCCGCCTGCTTTACTTTGCTCCCCTCCGTGAACGGGGAGATCCTTGTCAAATCCAGCCCATCTTCCCCGGCGAGCTGACCTTAGCTCAGGAAAGGGCATCCCTCCAGCTGAAAGACGTTCTCTATTCCTCCAGGGAAGCCCTCATCTGGGCCGTGTGCGGGGCGGGCAAGACGGAAGTGGCGTTCCCCGCCATCGCCGATGCCCTAGCCCGAGGTCAACGGGTCTTATTCAGCGTTCCCCGCCGGGAAGTAGTCATCGAACTCGAGCCTAGGCTTAAGAAAGCTTTCCCCGGTCTTCCGCTCAGTGTCTTTTACGGCGGGCGGGGGGAGTGGGGCCCCTTAGGTCCCCTGGTCCTGGCCACGACCCACCAAACCCTCCGTTTCTACCGGGCCTTTGACTTGGCCATCCTCGATGAATCCGACGCCTATCCCTACCGGGGAAGTCGTCTGCTTCCCCGTGCGTTGAAACGCTCCTTGAAGGAAGAGGGCCGTCTGGTTTACATGACGGCCACCCCAAGCCCGGCACTTCATCGTCGGGCCCGCTGGGGCCGGATTCCCCTCATTGCCATTCCCGCCCGCTATCATGGGCATCCTGTGCCGGAGCCCAAGCTCCTTGCCCGACCCATGTCCCACACTCCTCTCCGGCTGCCTCCCATCTGCTGGGAGATTATCCATATGACGCGGCAGCAAGGCTTTCCCCTGTTCATTTTCGTGCCAACGGTGGCCCTGAGTGAAGCGGTGGGCAGTCATCTTTCCTCCCAGCTTGGCTCCCAGGTGGACTACACCCACGCCCGCGATCCCAAGCGAAGCGAAAAGCGCGCCCTTTTTGCCCAACAGGGGGGCATCCTGGTGACGACCACTCTCCTTGAGCGGGGGATCACCGTACCCTGCGCCGATGTCCTGGTTCTATTCGCCCACCATCCTGTCTTCGATGCCGGCACCCTCGTCCAAATGGCTGGCCGCAGCGGCCGAAGCATCCAACGTCCCTGGGGCGATGTGTATTTTCTCGGCCGGCGGGTGACCGCGGAAATGCGACGGGCCCGGCACATGATCCGGGAGATGAATCGGCTGGCTAGGGAGGGGGGCTATCTTAACGAGGAACGGTCTTCTTGATGCGTTATGGCTTCCTAGTCGTTTTCCGACGAGCTGTCGCGAACTTTTTCCATGGGTATGGACGCCATTAGGATTCACAACTCTCAGTCAATTGGACTTGGAGCTGCAACGCGCTCGAGTAGGACAAGAGCCGATGTAAAGGTCCGAATTCCGTGCTGGGAGAGAGCTTACTGGACGCGCCCTCGGTGGCAGTGAGAGCAAAGAGATGACCAGATAAATCGTCATGATGACTTATGATTTATATGAACTTGCATAATAGGATATGTACAATTTGACGATACGAGAAAATCCAGCTAGGGATTTTTGTCATTTTGACCAAAGGATAACTAGAGTTTAAGGTGGAAATGGTCACGTACACCAGGTGGGTTAAGAAAATTCAAAATGGACATCGGGGGGCGAACGAATTGCGTGGTGTGGGATACATGTCACCGAAAGAACGGTTTATGTCGGCCCTTTATGGTGGCCGGGTTGATCGCCCAGCGGTGGGAAGTGCTACATCAGTAATCAGTGTTGAGGTCATGGATGAGGTTGGCGTCCATTTTCCGGCGGCCCATTTGGACCCCTACAAGATGGCGGAGCTGGCTATGGCGGCCCATACTGTATTGGGACACGATAACGTGGCGCCCCTGTTCAGTGCGATCCATGATGCGTCTGGACTGGACGTTTCGGTTGATTGGGGCGACCGAACCATGATGCCGGAAGTGAAGGAACACCCGTGGACCGAAGTGTCGGATATTAAAATGCCGCCGGATTACCTGGACCGGGAAGGGGTGCGAGTTCCGATTGATGCGATCCGCATCCTGAAAAAGGAACTGGGCAACCGGGTGGCTATTGTGGGAAAGGTCTACGGCCCGTGGAGTCTAGCTTATCACATGTTTGGAGTGCAGGATTTTCTAATATGGACGTTGCTTGAGCCTGACAAAGTGAGGGCGATCCTTCGTGGACTTATGGAAATAGTTGTTACCTTTGCCAACGCTCAAGTCGAGGCCGGAGCCGATGCACTTTGCTACGGGGACCATGCGACGGGGGATTTAGTTAGTCGCCAGATGTATGTGGATTTCCTCCGGGACCTTCACAAGGAGATTCGGCAAAGGATCAATGCCCCCTTAATCCTTCATATCTGCGGTAACACACTGGATCGAATGCCCGACATAGCGAAAACCACCATGACCTGCTTTCATTTTGACTCTAGTGTCGATCCAGCCGCTGCTAAGGCGGCAGTAAACGGGAAGATATCCTTGATGGGCAACATCGACAATGCAGTGACTTTGCTCACGGGTACACCCGCCGATGTGCGAACAGAGGTTTTTCGTGCGCTAGATGCAGGTATAGAAATAATCGGTCCTGCTTGTGCTGTGCCTTTAACTGCGCCTATGGCGAATCTCTTGGAAATTAGGCGCTCTGTGGACGCATATATTGCTGGGAGGTGATTCTCGACAGTGTAGAGACAAGATCGAAGCGGTAAATTCTCGCATGGGGAGGTAGGAATGTAATGAAGTCCGGGCGTATCATTGTTCTCACTGTCCTGGTGATCTTGGCAATATCCATGAGTGTAGCAGCCAAACCAACGGTTATCTCTGTGGGAACCATTGAATCCACGACCAATCCGGCTACCCTCGCATTGTACAAGATGGCGGAGATTGCGGAAGAGAAATCGGGCGGAAGGCTGAAGATTGAAGTCTATCCTGCATCCCAGTTGGGAAATGCCATCGCTCAGCTAGAAGGAGTAATGATGGGCACCCAGGACATGTTCCAGGGTGCCGCCGAGTGGGCGGCCCAGTTTGTGCCTGACTGGAACATCCTGGCATTAGCCTTTACCTTCGAGGATCAAGACCATCTCATGGAATTCCTTAGGAGTCCGATCAACGAGGAGATCAAGGAGAGGTATCGTCAAGAGTTCGGGGTTAGGGTGATAGCCGATAATTGGAACCGCACCCCCCGGGTGCTCTTGTCAACCAAACCTGTCTTCCGATTATCCGATTTGAGCGGGATCAAGATGCGGGTGCCCGAGATTGAAATGTACTTGAGGGTTTGGGAGGCGCTAGGCACTAAACCTACTCAGGTTGCTTGGGGAGAGACCTACCTGGCTCTGCAACAGGGAATTGTCGATGCTATGGAAGGTCCTTTTGACACGTTGTACGGAATGAAGTTCTACGAAGTGGCCCCCTATATTACATTGACAAATCACTTGTTGACTGCATGCTTTGTTGTGATCAACGATAATACTTTTCAGTCTTTGGAACCTGACCTGCAGCGAATCCTAGTTGAAGCAGCGCATGAAGCCGGCGATTATTTCACCAACCTAAATCTCGATACTTATGAGCAGGACATGCAACAAATGATTTCCGAGGGAACGGTGTTCATTCAGACGGATATGGCTCCCTTCCGTAAAGTGGCCAGAGAACTGGCCATCAAACTTGAAGCGGAGGGCAAGCTCACCGCGGGTCTCTTTGACGCCATACAAGAGCTTCGCAAGTAGTCAATAGGGGAGGGCTTCGCCCTCCCCCTTGAAAGGATGAAAGTCAAATGCGGTCTCTGTTGTCCGTCCTCAAAAGAATAGAGACGGTGTTTTGTGGTTTGATCATGGCGGCCATTGTCTTAGTCACCTTCATGCAAGTCATCTTGCGTTACGGTTTTCGTTCTCCAACAACGTGGGCGGAGGAGCTGGTGGTTTTTCTATTCATCTGGCTCAGCTTTATCGGCTCAGACCTTGTGTTCAAGGACAACCGGCATATCGCCATTGACACCTTCTATGAACATTTGAAACCTCGAACGAAGGCTATCCTCAGGCTTCTTGTTGACTTAGTCATCCTTGTCTTTCTTATTTGTTTGGCTTGGGCCACGATCAAGCTTCAGCCGGTGCAAGCGCGACATGTTAGCGTCGCCCTTCGCATACCAAAACGGTATTATTCCTTGCCATGCTTCTTCATGTCGGTATCCATGGCGATGTCTGTAGCTTACGACGTTTGGCTAAATCTGTTTGGTTCAAGAAACAGTGTAGAAGGGGGGGCTTGACGTGGGGATCGCTATTCTAGTTGTTAGTCTATTAGCATTCCTCGCTGTACGGATGCCTATCGGGTTTGCCATGAGCATCTCATCGTTCTTATACATCCTGTATCAAGGGCGATATCCGTTGACCCTGATTCCTCAGCGTTTCGCCACCGGAATGGAGAGTTTTCCCCTGCTAGCAGTGCCCTTTTTTATCCTGGCTGGCCAGATGATGAATCAGACGGGTGTTACAACGCGCATCTTCTCCTTTGCCAATGCCTTGGTCGGGCACATCAAGGGCGGTCTAGCCCATGTGAATATTTTGGCCAGCGTCATCTTCGCCGGGATGTCGGGGACGGCTAACGCGGACGTAGCCGGATTGGGGACCATCGAGATCAAGGCCATGGTTGAGCGGGGGTACGATCCCGCTTTTTCGGCAGCGGTGACAGCGGCCTCTTCCGTTATTGGGCCTATTATCCCGCCCAGTGTTATGTTGGTTATCTATGCGGTGATCACAGAGGTATCGGTCGGCCGCCTATTCCTAGGGGGGATTCTGCCTGGCCTCATTATCGCCGCGGCTCTCATGCTGATGGTGTATTTCTTCCAGTCCGACCACGATGTCCCAATACAGCCCCGAGCCTCGCTAGGTGAGGTGGGTAGGTCTCTCAAGGAAGCCGCTTTGCCGTTGTTGGCCCCGGTGATTATTCTGGGAGGCATCTTCGCTGGAGTGGTCACACCGACGGAGGCTGGTGTCATTGCGATTGTATATGCAACCGTGCTTGGGTTCATCTATAAAGAAATGGATCTACGCGTCTTATGGGAGGTATTTGTTGAGTCGGTCAAGTCTACAGCAGTAGTGATGTTCATCATCTTTTCCGCATCGATTTTTGGTTGGCTTGTGGTTCGGGAAAACATTCCTCAACTGGTAAGCCGCATCATCCTATCTTTCACTACCAATCCAGCTGTAGTGCTGCTGTTGATTAACGTGTTTCTACTAATATTGGGCACTCTCATGGAGTCGGTGGCTATCCTGGTGATCGTAGCCCCTGTACTGGCTCCCATGGCTGTTTCGCTCGGCATTGACCTTGTTCATCTGGGAGTCGTCGTCGTATTTAATCTCCTCATCGGGTTTATTACCCCTCCGGTCGGCATTGGTTTGTTTGTGGTTAGTGACATTGCCGAGGTGCCTGTCTCTAAGGTGATTAAGGCGACTGTGCCATTTCTTATCCCTCTCCTCATTGTTCTGGTAATAATTACCTACGTACCGGCGACGGTCACATTTCTGCCCAATCTCATCTATGGATCTTAGGGTCGGCTCGGGGAACGCCTTGCAGCTTAAGAGGCTTCCCTTGTTTCCCGAGAGACAGGATAATGACTACCAAGATGCGAAACACTCCTCCGGGGATACACTGATTCAATGGAGGGGAGTCTGAATGTTAAAATCAAAACTGTTTGATGCGGCCCGGGTGGCCTTAGACCAGTGTCTGGGGGTTCGGGCCAATGAGACGGTGCTAATCGTCACCGATCCGGCGCGGTGGGAGCTGGCAGTGCCTTTTCGGAAGGTAGCGGCCGAGATGGGTGCGGAAGCGCTCCTGTTGGAAATGGATGAACGACAGACCCATGGGTCGGAGCCTCCCGAACTGGTGGCCGCGGCCATGGCCGGCGCCGATGTAGTCCTGGCTGTAACCACCAAGTCCCTGTCCCATACCAAGGCTAGGAAGGGAGCCAATCAAGCTGGAGCTAGGGTGGCTTCCCTGCCGGGCATAACGAAGGAAACCATGGAAAGGGCCCTGTTTGCCGATTACGAGGCCATAGCCAAAAGGAGCAAGGAAGTGGCCCAGCTCCTCTCGCGGGGTGAAAACGTACGGATCACGACGCCCGCGGGCACAGACCTCAGTCTCTCGATCAAAGGTCGGGAGGGACAGCCTGATACGGGAATCTATCATCAGCCTGGGGAATTTGGCAATCTGCCTGCGGGGGAGGCCTACATCGCCCCGGTGGAGGGAAGCGCCCAGGGCGTACTAGTCATCGATGGAGCCATGTCCGGGGTGGGCATGCTCAAGGAGCCCATCCGCATGGAAGTCAGGGACGGGGCCGTCGTCGATCTGCAAGGGCCCGAGGCGGGGGTCCTGAGACAGGCCTTGGAGGGCTTCGGCGAAGAAGCCTACATGATCGGCGAGCTGGGAGTAGGCACAAACGACAAGGCGGTCATCTGCGGCGAGGTCTTGGAAGATGAGAAGGTGCTCGGGACCATCCATCTCGCCCTGGGCAACAATAGTTTTTTTGGCGGCACGATTCAAGTAGCCAGCCACCTGGACGGGATTCTGCGCGAACCTACCGTTCTGATCGATGGGGAGCTGCTGTTGGAGAAGGGAAGGCTTATTCTGTAAAAGATATTTGACTGCGGCCAACAGTCTGAGTTCGTGAAAAAAGGAGTTTAGCATCCCCATGTGGTATTCAACGCGTAGGACCAAGCAAGGGAGTGACGAGCTTGCAGAATCATGACGAACTTCTGGCCAAGGCCCTTAAGCCAGCCGAAGATGCTTTGAAGTACCACCCCCTGTGCAAGGGGAAAATTGAAACGATCCCTAAGTGCTTTATCCGCAGCTTCGATGACTTTGCTATCTGGTACTCCCCCGGTGTTGCGGCGCCGTGCAAGGCGATCCAGGAGAACAAGGAACTGGTCTATGAGCATACCAACAAGGCGAATACGGTCGCTGTCGTCTCCGATGGAACACGGGTGCTCGGCCTGGGCAACATCGGCCCGGAAGCGGCCATGCCCGTAATGGAAGGAAAAGCCCTCTTGTATAAGTACCTAGGGGGGGTCGACGCAGTTCCCATCTGCCTCGACACTGAAGATCCCGATGAATTCATCAATGCCGTCAAGCTTCTTCAGCCGTCCTTCGGCGGCATCAATCTAGAGGACATCGCCCAGCCCAAATGCTTCTACATCCTTGATCGGCTCCGCGCGGAAATGGAGATTCCCGTTTGGCATGATGACCAGCAGGGAACCGCGGCCGTGACCTTGGCAGCTTTGCTGAACGCTTTGAAAATCGTTGGCAAGGACCTGGCCGATGCTCAGATAACCTGCGTCGGGGCTGGGGCAGCCAACATTTGTACCGCCAGGCTGTTGATCACCGCCGGAGCAAATCCGAAGAACCTGGTGATGTGCGACAGCAAGGGCGCCCTCCATCCCGGCCGGACTGAACTGCAGGAAAAACAGAAGGAAAAGTGGGAGATGTGTCTCAAGACCAACGGCCGGGGAGTCACCGGCGGGATCGAGGAAGCCATGGAGGGAGCCGACGCGGTCATCTGCCTTTCCCGGCCCGGTCCAGGTGTGATCAAGAAGGAATGGGTCAGGAAGATGGCTTCCGACCCGATTGTGTTTGCCTGTGCCAACCCGGTGCCGGAGATCTGGCCTTGGGAGGCCAAGGAAGCGGGCGCCCGGATCGTGGCCACGGGGAGGGCGGACTTCCCGAACCAGGTGAACAACTCCGTCTGTTTTCCGGGGATCTTCCGCGGGGCGCTTGATGTAAGGGCTAAGACCATTACCGATGAAATGTGCGTTGCCGCAGCCGTGGAACTGGCCCGCTGTGCGGAGGATAAAGGCCTTAGCGAGGATTACATCATTCCCAACATGGATGATTGGGAGGTGTTCCCCCGGCAAGCACGGGCCGTAGGCCTGAAGGCAATTGAGCAGGGGGTTGCCCGGATCGTCAGGAGCGGAGAAGAGCTCTACGAGGAGGCCGTCGCTGCCATTGAGCGGGCCCGCAATGCGGCCGCTCTCTACGCAAAGCACGGTTTTGTACCTTCGCCCGACGAAGAGGAATAGGAGAAGAGAGAATGCGCCAGATCAGCTGCGCCGAGATTGTCCGGACGGTCAGCAGCCTTTGCCTAAAGGCCAACAGTGAACTAGGTCCTGATGTGATGTGCGCCTTGGAAGGGGCCCTGGCCCAGGAGGAGTCCCCTGTTGGCAGGGACATCCTTCGCCAGATCCTGGATAATCACCGCTTGGCCGCTGAAGAAGGGATCCCCATGTGTCAGGACACGGGAATGGCCGTCGTCTTCTTGGAACTGGGCCAGGATGTCCACATCGTTGGGGGAGATTTGACAGAGGCGATCAATGAGGGAGTAAGGCAAGGATACACCGAAGGCTATCTGCGCAAGTCCGTCGTCGCCGATCCTTTGCGCCGGGTTAACACTGACGACAACACTCCTGCGGTGATCCATATCCAGGTGGTGCCCGGGAATCGGCTGAAAATCACCGTTGCGCCCAAGGGGGGCGGCAGCGAAAACATGAGCGCCCTGGCGATGCTCCCTCCCGCTGCCGGGGAGGAGGGACTGCGGCGGTTCGTCCTAGAGCAGGTGGAGCGAGCAGGACCCAACCCGTGCCCGCCCGTTGTCGTCGGCGTAGGGCTGGGGGGCAACTTCGAGAAGGTGGCCTATCTGGCCAAGAAAGCCCTCTTGCGGCCTTTGGGCGAGGAGCATCCCGATCCGTTCTATGCCCGGTTGGAAAGGGAGCTGCTGACTGAGATCAATGACCTGGGGATCGGCCCCCAAGGGCTTGGGGGGCGCATCACCGCCCTGGCTGTCCATATCGAAGTCTATCCTTGTCATATTACCGGGATGCCTGTGGCAGTGAACATGAATTGCCATGCGGCCAGGCATCAAACGGCCGTACTGTGAGGTGGAAAAGTGAAGCGCCTGATCACTCCGTTGACCGGGGCGGATGTTGAAGACTTGCGGGTCGGCGATCGCCTGCTCCTGTCGGGGAAGGTTTACACCGCCCGGGATGCGGCTCACAAAAGGCTCGTTGACCTCATCGAGCAGAACAAGCCCCTCCCGATCGATCTCGAAGGCCAGGTCATTTATTATGTCGGGCCGGCTCCAGCCCGTCCCCAAGCGGTCATCGGTCCTGCCGGGCCGACCACCAGCTACCGGATGGATCCCTACACGCCGCCGCTATTGGCCCTGGGGCTTAAGTGCATGATCGGCAAAGGCCCAAGGTCCCCCGAGGTGCTGGCGGCATTGAAGGAACACCGGGCCGTCTACTGCGCAGCCGTCGGGGGCGCCGCAGCTCTCTTGGCCAAACACATTAAACAGGCCCGGGTGATAGCGTACCCCGACCTCGGCACCGAGGCCTTGCGGGAACTGGTGGTGGAAGACTTCCCCGTAATTGTCGTCAACGACTGCCACGGGGGCGATCTATACGAAGAGGGAGCCGCCCGCTACCGGCGAACTGGCTCGACAGACTGAAATCCGAAGGGAGTCTGGCTCGGACACTAGAGGGGGCGCCATGGAGGCGCCTCCTTTAAGTTGACGGCCCATTGTGCTTCTCTCCCCAGTGTCTCTCGCAGACGATCTAGAGTCGGGGCATGCATCGGTGGTGATGGATGTTGACTATATTCGGAAGGTTGGTGAAGTTCGCCCGGTTCTTTTAGGCAGGAAAGGAAAAGTCTCGTGCAGAAAATGGGCATTGAATGGCAGGTGAAACAGATGCTTTGGCGCTGGGTGGAAGTGGGGATGAATATGCTCTTTCCCCAAGCGCCCCGGTGCGCCGCCTGCCAAGGCCCATTGGAGAGGGAAGGAGTCTGTCTTTGCTCCTCGTGCGTCGGCGCCTTGCCGCTGATTCGGGGTCCCGTCTGCGTGAAATGTGGAGGGCCGTTGCCCTGTGTAGGGTGCGCAGGCAATTGGGCCTTCACAGGGCTTCGGGCTTTAGGTCTGTATCAAGGCCCCCTGCAGGAGATGATCCATCAAGTAAAGTACGAAGGGAACCGGGAGCTGGGTTTGGCCTTGGGGGAGCTGCTTGCAGGGCCGGTGAGGGAGGAAGAGGTTCTCCGGAGCTGTTCGGTCATCGCCTGGGTTCCCCTGCACCCAAACCGGATGGCGAGGCGGGGCTTCGATCAAGCGGAGCTGCTCGCCCGGGGGCTGGCCCGGCAGCTTGGTCGGGGGCTCCTGCCCAGGTGGACTTTGATTCGCTGGCGGGATACCCCATCCCAGACAAAATTAGACCGACTGGAGCGCCTGCGAAACGTTGATGGCGCCTTTCGGGTGGAATATCCCCAGCTGGTGCGGGGAAAGGCCGTGCTGCTGGTGGACGATGTACTGACTACGGGGGCTACCTGCCATGCTGCGGCGGCCGCGCTGCTGGCGGCAGGGGCCCTTAGGGTCGGAGTGTGTGTGGTTGCTCTAAGTCATCGGCCAAGGAGGGGAGGAAGGTGCAACTGAGAAACTGTCCCCGTTGCGGCAGACTCTTCGCCAGCTCAGGGCGCGGGATGTGCAATGAATGCCTGCAGGAAGATGCTAGAGATTACGATCTGGTGCGAAACTACCTGCGCGACAACCCGGGGGCGAATATGGTTGAAGTGAGCCGGGAGACGGGGGTTGAACTGGGGAAGATCGAAGAATTTATTCGCCAGGGCAGACTGCTGGCCTATGCCAAGCTCCAAGTGGCGTGCGAAATCTGTGGAGCGCCAATTGCCAGCGGTCGTCTGTGCGAAAGCTGCCGGCGGGGATTTCGCGGCGGCGGGCCGGAGCCGGAAAAGCCTGGGCTGGAGGAAATGAGGGGCAGGGTCCACATTGGGCGCCGACGAGGAGACCGGCGGAGCTAAAGTTTCCCTCAGGATTTGCCGAAGACTAGGGTAGGACAAGAACGGAGGAGATATTCATGATGATCTCCGATAAGCAGGTTCAGCAAGTCTACCGTCTTTACGGCAGTCAGGCCAAGGTAAAGATGGGAAAAATAGAGAAAGGGCAGGAACCCGGGGCGGTGGACAAAGTTAATTTGTCGACACGGGGTCAGGAAATCCAGTTGGCGCTGCAGAGGATCAAAGCGACGCCCGATATCCGCCAAGACAGGGTGGAAGCCCTCCGCAACGCCATCAAGAGTGGAACCTACCATGTGTCAGGTCTAGAAGTGGCGGAGAAGATGCTTGGCCGCCTGATCGTGGAGCGCAGCCTGCGATAGTGAGGGTGGGGTGCCATGGAGGAAGCCCAGCTAGACGTCCTGTCTCGGCAGTGTGATACGCTGATCGCTTTGTGCCGCCTGGCCCGTGAAAAACAACGGGCCATTTTAAGCGGATCCATCGATGATTTATTGGAGCTGGTCGCCCAAGAGGAGCGACTGGCTGAGGTGCTGGAGCAGAACGAAGAAGAAAGGGCGAGCCTTCCCGGCGGGGCGTTGACCCTGCAGGAGATGGAGCAGCAGTTTCCAGATTCCAAACTCCTCGCCGAAGGCCGGAAGATGGCCCAGCTATGTCTTGAACTGCAAGAGATCAACAAGGCCAACGAACAGCTGCTGGCAACGGCCCTGGCCTACGTCGATTTCTCCCTGCGGGCCCTCATGGGGGAGGGGGACGACAAAGGGACCTACAGCGGACAGGGACCAGGGGGCGGAGCCTGGCTAGATACCAGGGCCTAATGGATGGTGAAGGATCATGCGCTCAACATTTTTCGGACTGGAGATCGGACGACGGGCCATCATGGCTCAGCGAACAGCCCTCGATGTGACCAGTCACAATATCGCCAATGCTAATACGCCGGGCTTTAGCAGGCAGCAGGCGGTCATGTCGGCCACGACTCCCTATCCTGTGCCTGCTATGCAGCGGGGTGCGGGCGCGGGCCAGCTGGGAACGGGCGTGAC
>JAAYLE010000151.1 GCA_012522085.1 Bacillota bacterium
ACTCTGCATCAATCGGAGAGGTACGATCTAGGGGAGTACTCAGTCTGGTGAGTACTTGTTGCGTCGGGAAGCTGGAGAGAAGTCTAAGGATCATCCGAGGGCATTGACACAATTCATAAAGAAAGGCGGTATGGTCATGCAGGGAGATCCAAAGCTCATTGAGGCGTTGAACGCGTTGCTTGCGGACGAGCTGGCGGCCATCAACCAGTACATCGTCCACGCAGAAATGTGTGAGGACTGGGGTTATGGCAAGTTGCATGAAAGCTTTGAGAAGCGGGCCATCACGGAGATGCGGCACGCCGAAGAGCTCATCGGCCGGATTCTATTTCTCGGCGGTAAACCGATCGTCACTAAGCTCACCAACATTCAAATCGGTGACGACGTTCCGAAACAGTTAGAGTTTGACCGCCAGGCGGAGGAAAGGGCCATTAAGGCTTACAACGACGCTATAGCCCTAGCTGGTGAAGTAGGTGACAACGCAACGAAGGATATGCTGATTGAAATCCTCAAGGACGAGGACAGCCACATGGATGAACTAGAGGAACTCTTGGAGCAGATTGAACACATGACCTTGCCCATCTTCTTGACCACTCAAGTTGGCTGATGGCCGACTACGTGTGAAAGCCGCTCAAAAAGGGGCTTAGGCGCCAGTCTGGTGATAAATCCATGCTCCCAAATAGTCTTTGGAAGGTGAAAGAAAGACCTCGCCCAAGGAGGGGCGGGGTCTGTTCAAGAACGATGGATGTACAACCGTCTTCAGTTTAGGTCTACCAGATAAGAATACAACTTATCCTTTCAACGCTCTCCCGCAAGCTCAGGTGATCTAGCTGTGCCGTCTCGACTGGCCTATTCAGGTTGGAGTTCTTCTCACCTTTGTTCATAGCCAGACTAATTCTTGGAAAGGCTATTCCCACCCCTTCCCTAAAGGGCTCAAGGCTGATATAATATCCAAAAAGGCGTTGAAGGGGAGGAGCAGTCCTACTGCCCGGCAGAGAGGGGATCCTAGGCTGGAAGATCCCTGGGAGAAGGCGGGGCTGCGGGTCGCCCTGGAGCTTTCGGGCTGAAAGGTAGTAGGTTCGAACGGGTTGCCCGTTACAGCTAATGAGAGCCCGGCCTCGGTCGGGAACCAAGGTGGTACCGCGGAAGCAGCCTTTCGTCCTTGTGGCGAGAGGTTTTTTTACTATTGAGGGAACATTAGCCCTAGGGAGGCGTGAATATGGGCAAAGAAACACTGCGGCAGTTGCCATCAGTCTACGATCCCCACGAGGTGGAAGAAAAGATCTATGCCTTTTGGGAGAAGGGAGGCTTTTTCCACGGGGATGTCTCGGCTCCGGGAGAAGTCTTCACCGTGGTCATACCCCCGCCTAATGTGACTGGAGAGCTGCATATGGGCCATGCCCTCAACAATACCTTGCAGGACATCTTGGTCCGCTGGCGGCGGATGCAGGGATACGTGACCTCTTGGATTCCGGGGACGGACCACGCGGGCATCGCCACCCAAATCAAGGTGGAGGCGGACCTCCGCAAAGAAGGCTTGACCCGGCATGAGCTGGGGAGGGAAGAGTTTCTCAAGCGGGTCTGGGAATGGAAGGAGAAATATGGAGGCCGGATCATCCATCAGCTGAGGAGGCTGGGAGCTTCCTGCGATTGGGAGCGGGAGCGCTTTACCTTGGATGAAGGCTGCTCCCGGGCCGTGCGGGAGGTCTTCGTTGATCTCTACAACAAAGGCCTCATCTACCAGGGGGATTATATCACCAACTGGTGCTGCGAGTGCAACACTGCCTTGTCCGACATCGAAGTTGAACACAACGAAGTTGACGGCAAGCTCTATCACATCAAGTATCCCATGGCCGAAGGAGACGGGTGGATTGTGGTGGCCACCACGCGGCCGGAAACGATGCTGGGCGATACGGCTGTTGCGGTCAACCCCGACGATGAGCGCTATCGCCACTTGGTGGGGGAGCAGGTGATCCTGCCCCTCATGGACCGACCCATCCCCATCATCGCCGACGACTTCGTCGATCCTGAGTTCGGCACGGGGATGGTCAAAGTGACCCCGGCCCACGACCCCAACGACTTCGAAATGGGTCAGCGCCATAGTCTAGGGCAGATCAAGGTCATCGGCCCCGATGGCAAGATGACCGACGAAGCCGGCCCTTATGCCGGCCTAGAAGTGTTGGAATGCCGTCGGCGGGTGGTGGAAGATCTAGACGCGGCCGGACTGTTGCTCAAAGTCGAAGAACACCTCCACGCGGTGGGCCACTGCTATCGGTGCCACTCGATGGTGGAGCCCCTCATTTCCAGACAATGGTTTGTTAAGATGAAACCCTTGGCCCGACCTGCCATTCAAGCAGTGGTTGACGGCCGCATCCGGTTTGTCCCGGAGCGGTTCACCAAGACGTATCTAAACTGGATGGAAAACATCCGGGACTGGTGCATTTCCCGCCAACTTTGGTGGGGCCACCGGATTCCCGTCTGGTACTGCCAAAGCTGCGGCGAGACCATCGCGGCCAAAGAGGATCCGGAGGAATGCCCCAAGTGCGCAGGCCGCGACCTAATCCAGGATCCCGATGTGCTAGACACCTGGTTCAGTTCGGCCCTGTGGCCCTTCTCCACCCTGGGCTGGCCCGATCAAACGCCGGAGCTAGAGCGGTTTTATCCGACCTCGGTCCTGGTGACGGGCTTTGACATCATCTTCTTCTGGGTGGCGCGGATGATCCTCATGGGCCTTGAATTCATGGGCGACATTCCCTTCCACCATGTCATCATCCATGGACTGGTGCGGGCCCACGACGGCCGCAAGATGAGCAAGTCCTTGGGAAATGGCGTTGACCCCCTCGAAGTGGTCGACGAGTACGGGGCCGATGCCCTGCGCTACATGCTAACCACGGGCGTTGCCCCGGGCAATGATCTTCGCTATCAACCGGAAAAGGTGGAGGCCAGCCGGAATTTTGCCAACAAGGTCTGGAATGCATCCCGGTTTGCCCTCATGAACCTGGGCGACTTCCAGCCCAACGGGCTGCCGGCGGAGCTGACCTTGGCCGATCGGTGGATCTTGAGCCGCTATGACCGGGTGGTTGCGGAAGTGACCAGGCACCTGGAGCGATTCGACCTGGGCGAAGCCGCCCGGGCCCTGTATGATTTCATCTGGAGTGAACTGTGCGACTGGTACATCGAACTGGTCAAGCCGAGACTTTACGGCAAAGAAGGAGAAGAGGAGCGGCGAGGGGCCCAGGCCGTCTTGTATCATGTCCTGGCCGGATCTTTGAAGCTGCTGCATCCCTTTATGCCTTTCCTCACCGAGGCTATTTGGCAGTATTTGCCTGGCGCCAGTCGGACCATCATGCTGGAGAGCTGGCCGGAGTCGGGGCAGATGGAGGATCCCGAAGGAGAGGCGGCTATGACGGCCATCATGGACGTAATCCGGGCCATTCGCAACATCCGGGGCGAAAAGGGCGTGGCCCCCGGCAAGAAGATCAGCGCTATTCTCTTCATGGATGAAGAGGAAAGCCCCTTGATCCGGGACAACCTGGCCTATGTGAAGCTGTTGGCGGGGGTGGAGAGCTTAGAGCAGTGCCCAAGGGATGCGGCTAAGCCCGCCAAGGCCATCGCGGCCGTCGCCGCCGGCATCGAAATCTACTTGCCCCTTGCCGACCTGGTGGATCTAGAAGAAGAAAAGCGGCGGCTGGGGAAAGAGTTGGACCAGGCCAGGGAGGAGCTGGCCCGCTCCCAGGCTAAGCTGGCCAACGAAAGCTTCATTAGCAAGGCCCCGCCGGCGGTAGTAGAGAAGGAGCGGGCAAAACACAGCGAGCTGCAGCAGAAAATCGAAGTCTTGACAGCCCGGTTGGCGGAGATAGAGGAGTAGCCATGGACTACACTGAAGCGCTCCAGCGCCTCCATAGCTTGGCTCGTTTTGGCAGCAAACCGGGATTGGAGCGGATAACTGCTTTGCTGGAGAGACTGGGTCGTCCCCAGGACAAAGTCCCGGCGGTGCACATCGCCGGGACGAACGGCAAAGGTTCGGTGGCTGCGCTGCTGTCTTCCATTTGTCAAGCGGCCGGCTGCCGAACCGGCCTTTTCACCTCGCCCCACCTGGTGAGATACAATGAGCGGATTCGCCTCGATGGCCGCCCCATCAGCGACGACGAGCTGGCCGACTTGATCGCCCAGGTCTGGCCCCTGGTCAAAGATGAAGGGCTCATCGGGGAATACGGGCATCCCACCGAGTTTGAGCTGGGGACCGCCTTGGCCTTCCTCTACTTCGCTGAGCTAGGGGTGGACCTTGCGATCATCGAGGTAGGCCTTGGCGGGCGGCTTGATGCTACCAACGTGATCATCCCCGAAGTTGCGGTGATCACCAAGATTGCCTTCGATCATGCAAGCCAGCTGGGGACCACCTTGAGTGCCATCGCCAAGGAGAAGGCGGGGATCATCAAGGAAGGCCGCCCCGTCGTCAGCGGGCCCCAGGAGGACGAAGCAAGGGAGGTCATCGCCCGCGTCGCCCAAGAGCGGCATGCGCCCCTCCTCCAGGTCGGCTCTGATGTGGAGTATGAGCTGATCGATTGGGGTCTGTGGGGGACGGAGCTCAGCTACCAAGGGCGCCGCTGGCAGGAAAAGCGGCTGACCATGGGCCTTGCAGGACCCCACCAGGCGGTGAATGGAGGAACTGCCCTGGCCGCCGCGGAGATGCTAGCGGAGGAGGGCTGGGGAATAACTGCCCAGGCGGTCCGGGAAGGGCTAAGGCGCGCCCGCTGGCCGGGCCGCTTCGAGATAGTCCAGCAAAGGCCGACGGTCATCTTTGACGGGGCCCATAA
>JAAYLE010000152.1 GCA_012522085.1 Bacillota bacterium
CTGGCAATAGGCTGTCTGCAAGCATCGATCCCTCCATCAGTAGCGATCGACCCGAAAACGCAGCACCTCCACCTGTTCCTCAGGGCCGATCCCTGCCTTTTGCTTGGCAATCCTAAGCTGCTCATCGACGGTGTTGATCCCTTCGATATCGGGAAGCAACAGTCCCGCCCTCCGTCCCCGCCGCACCAGGATGCCATACTGTTTTGGATCGAGTTGACTGAGTTCAGCAACAGGTTCGAGAGGGCTTAATATGTCCACCGAGAAGCTAAGTTCGGCCAATTCGCCCACCCCGACAGGAGGAAACCGCGGATCTTCCATCGCCGCCTGGATGGCGTTGGCGATGATCTCTTCCGCTATATTCCCTTTAGTGCTTTCGATGGTTCCGATGCAGCCCCGCAGGTGGTTGCCTTTGGTGATGGTAACAAAGGTCCCTGCCCGCCCCTTCATGAAGGCTGGCAGCACCTTTGGCGGATCGATCACCCGTCCACGGGTCAAGTATTCCGCCACCGCCCTCCGGGCCAGCATTCCAGGAAGCTCCTCGTCGGCGACCCTCTCTAGGCCAAGGCCAATCGGAGCCATGACGGCCACGCCATAGCCGACGCCAAAAGGTCCTTCATAAGAGATCACCTTCGGGATGACATCGAGGCCGTCCATGGCCCCCAGGAGCATGGTTACCGGCCGCAGGCCGCACTCCCCCGCCCTCTCCACCAGCTCCCGGTCCATAGCCAAGATGCCTTCCACATCCCAATCTGCAATCCGCTCCAGGAGCAGTTGGTCGAACTTAGCTCCCATAGGATCGTATCCCGCAGGCGCTCCCTCAATTAGCCGGTGGGACAAATCGCCGCTGGCGATGACCGCAACCCGCCGCCCGACTTCCCTGGCCGCAGCCCGGATGGCTTTGCCGCAACGGTACAGTTCCCCGTAGGACAATAGCGCCATGGACATGGAGACCAGCCGGAAATCCCCCTCTAAATAGTACAGGGGCACTAGCGTTCCATAGTCTAGTACCCCGGGGACTCCGAGCCTTCGGGCTCGCTCCTTATCGATTTGCTGGGTTTTCAACCCATCGGCCGCCATGTTCCGGACGATGGCCTCCATTAGCTCCAAGTCGTTATCATAGGCGAGTTTGATGCCTCGGTAACCAAAAGATCCGAAGTCGCCTTCCAAGCGCTTCTCCGTCATGATCCCCACAGCATCGTAGAAGACCGTCCCATGGGGGGAGATCACCACCACTGTCTCCGGCGCGGCTTCCCACAACCAGCGGCCCATCTCTTCCATTGCCTCCCGCGTTGCCCGTACCTTCTCCAGGTCCTCCTGGCCCACTTCGGGAATCAGAAGTGGAGCATGGGGAGAGAGGCAACCCAGACAAATGTCTGCCATGGCGATCCCTCCTTGACCACCCATTTATCGCCTTGATTTTCGTCGCCGAAGCCCTTTTTCCTTTATCATTTGTTAGCATGCCTATTTCGGCCCCTCTCAATGTCCAAGTCAGCAAATTTGGTCTCAAGTGGAGGATTTCCACGTTATCTGTCGAAATGGACCTTACCGAACCTTGGGCTGAATAATAGAGAAATCAGAGGAGGTAAAGCAAATGCATCATCGACGTTCAAGCTGCATGTGGTTGGTAGTATTGGTCTTGACCCTAGCATTGTCTGGTGCTGTACTTGCCCAAAACAAGCCCCTCGTACTGAAAATGGGGCTCATCTCCCCAGCCGATCACCCGGTAACCAAAGCTTCCGAGTACATGGCACAGCTGGTCAAAGAACGAACAGGCGGAGCAATCGAAATCCAAGTCTTCCCCGCGGGAGTATTAGGCGGTGAGGTTGAGCTCCAGGCGGCAGTCAGGGGCGGCGCTGTTCACATGGCATCGATTGGCGATGGGCAACTGGCAAGCTACAGCAAGCCATGGAACATCTTCGTCATGTATTACATATGGCCCGACGCGGAAACGATGCATCGCATTCAGGCGGGCCCCCCCTTCGAACCCTTCATCAGGGACTACGAGAAGAATGCCGGGATCACCGTCTTGGCCATCAACTGGGAGCAGGGCACCCGCCATCTCTTGGCCAAGAAACCTGTCCGCACGCCCGAGGACTTGCGGGGCGTCAAGATCCGCGTTGACCAACTGCCCCTCCACGCCGACGGTTGGAGAGCCATGGGGGCCAATCCCACACCCCTTGCTTTCCCCGAAGTGTATTCGGCCCTCCAGCAAGGGGTAGTCGACGCGATGGAGTGTCCCTTGAACTGGATCTACACCAGCGGGTTCCATGAGCACGCCAAGTACCTCAATCTGACTGCCCACAGCCGGTACATGAACACGGTGATCATCAATACCAAGCTGTATGAAGGCCTATCCCCTGAATATCAGCAAATCCTCCGCGAAGCTGCCGTTGAAGCCGGCGTGTATGAGACGGAGCTGAGCAGACAGGAAGAGCAGCACTATCGCGAGCTGATGGAGAAGGAAGGCGTGACCTTCGTCGAGGCGGATGTGGAAGCCTTCCGGGCCCGGATCTTGCCCTTGTTTGAGCAGCATATGGATAAGTGGGGCCAGGAAGTCTACGACGTGATCATGCAGTAAGCAACTAGCAAAATTAAATGGGGCTCCCATCAAGCTGGGAGCCCCATTGTCTACACTTGCTTCCTTTAGGAGAGGTGACGAGGAGATTATGCGAGGAGGTTAGAGAATGCACTATCGACGTCTATCGCTGGTCGTGGTATTGGTCTTGAGCCTAGCGTTCTCTTGGGCCGCGCTGGCCCAAAACAAGCCTATCGTGCTGAAAATGGGGCTTATCGCGCCAACGGATCATCCGGTAGCCAAGGCTTCCGAGTACATGGCTGAGCTGGTCCAAGAACGAACGGGCGGGGCAATTGAAATCCAGGTTTTCCCCGGCGGAGTGTTAGGCGGCGAGATTGAGCTCCAGGCGGCGGTTAGGAGCGGCGCCGTTCACATGGCATCCGTTGGCGACGGCATACTAGCCAGCTACAGCAAGCCATGGCACATCCTAGTCATGTATTACCTCTGGCCGGATGTGGAAACGATGCATCGCATTCAGGCCGGTCCAGCCTTTGAACCCTTCATCAAAGAGTACGAGGAAAATGCCGGCATCACCGTCCTGGCCGTGAACTGGGAGCAGGGAGCCCGTCATCTCCTCTCCAAGAAACCCGTCCGCACGCCCGAGGACCTGAGGGGCGTCAAGATCCGCACTGGTCAATTACCTCTCCACGTTGAAAGTTGGCGAGCCCTAGGGGCTAACCCCACACCCCTTGCTTTCCCTGAGGTGTACACGGCCCTGCAGCAAGGGGTAGTCGATGCGATGGAGTGCCCCTTGAACTGGATTTACACCAGCGGGTTCCATGAGCACGCGAAGTACCTCAATCTAACGGCCCACAACCGCTACATGAATACGGTGCTCATCAACAGCAAAGTGTTTGCCAGCCTGTCCCCTGAACACCAGCAAATCCTGCGGGAAGCGGCGGTTGAAGCCGGGGTATATGAAACCGAGCTTAGCAGACAGGAAGAGCAATACTATCGCGAGCTGATGGAAAATGAAGGCGTTACCTTCGTCGAGGTGGATCAAGAGGCCTTCCGGGCCCGGATCTTGCCGCTGTTTGAAAGATATATGGATGAGTGGGGGCAAGAAGTCTACGACGTGATCAGGCAGAGTTCCCGTTAAAGAATAGGGATGGGGCTCCCAGAAGGCTGGGAGCCCCATCCTTCTCCAAAGGCGGGCCCGCGGCCAGCTTAAGCCGAGCCCAGGTGTTTTCTTTCCGTCCACCGTCGCTGCAGCCATGGAAGCAATAGAATGAAGGCGCTAAAAATGAGGATGCCCATGGCCATCGGACTCTTGAGAAAGGAATTGACCGTCGCCCAGAAGCTGCCGCGGTTTAGTTGAAATGCCCGCCGCAGGTTAACCTCCATCAACGGCCCGAGGATGATCCCTAGCACCATCGGCGCCTTCGGTATGCTGAGCCTTTCCATCAGGAAGCCGATGAGGCCGAAAGTGAGCATCACTCCCACATCAAAGGGATTGTTCCTGATCGCGTAGGCGCCGACCGTGGCCAACACCACCACTGTGGGCAATAAAATTGCCTTGGACAGGGAGATGAGACGGGCAAAGAGTCTAGCCCCACTAATGCCGAGGACGAACATGGCGCAGTTGGCCAGGAACATGCCGATGAAGATTGATGACACCAAGGCAGGCTGCTGGGAAAAGAGGAGAGGCCCTGGGCGAATACCGTGGAGGATCAGCGCTCCGATGAGAATGGCCGTTACCGAATCGCCGGGAATGCCAAGGGATAGCATCGTAATCATCGCTCCACCTGTGCAAGCGTTGTTGGCTGACTCGGCAGCGATGATCCCTTCAGGAGCTCCTTTACCCAGCTCATCGGGGTTTTGCGAAAGACGTTTCTCCTGTCCATAGGCGACAATGGAGGCAATGGTTGCACCGGCTCCCGGCAGAGCC
>JAAYLE010000153.1 GCA_012522085.1 Bacillota bacterium
CCTCAATGGAGGGCTTCTTGGATGGCGGCGGGTCCCCTTTTTCTTGAAACCAAGACAAACTGCTCTAAAGGCGGAAAGGCCTACACAGAAGGCCATAGCTGCCCATCTCCCCCGGGCCTCGCCCCTGGGGAGGCTGGTGATCATGGGGACTAGCTGATATGATGAATAGAGAAGGCAGTCAAAGGAGGACTGAGCATGAGGGCGAGCTCAAGTAAGACGACGCTGGTGGAAGGTCGCCGGGCCCGTCACCCTATTCAGGTCTCAAGGGAATTACTTGAGCTTTATCAACCCGCGTTAGGTCCGATCGCGACGATTCTCTGGCTGAATATTCGCTGGCTTGCGGAGCTCGATTTGGGGGGGGACTTGATGGAAACCCTCCAATTTTACACCGGGTTGACGAAGGAGCAAATCGATGCCGGCCTGCGGGCTTTAGTTGCCGCCGGGCTGCTTGATATCCTCGACGATGGCACCCATGTAATCAATGATCCCTTAAGCGAGGCGGAATTCCTCCGCGTCTTTCCCGAAGGGTTGGCGGCGGCGAAGGACGAACCTATAGATGAGCCCTTGCCCGCTAAAAATGACGATTTGCAGGCCGTCCTTAGCATTTACCACAAGAAGGTGGGCCTTTTGGGCCCGGTTCAGTATGAGAAGCTCCGCGCGTGGGTTGAGGAGAAAGGGATGGGCGCGGATGTGGTGGCCCTGGCCATCCACGAGATGGCCCGCAGCGCACCAACGCCCCGCATCCAGTATCTAGAGGGGATTCTCAGGAACTGGTACAACGACGGCGTCCGCACCATGGCCGACATGATCAAGCGAAAGAAGTCAACTAGGGCCGCGGGCGAAGGGAAAACGGCCGGGGAAAGCTACGAAGGCTGTCCCAATGCCGGCGCTTACAAAGCGGTTCAGCCCAACCTAGTTGAACGCTGGAAGGAGCTTTATCCTGATGAATGTGGCAGCTAGGGACCAACAGGTCAGTTTCCTCCCCTGCGACTTAGATGCCGAACGCAGGGTCTTAGGAATCCTGATCCGTTTTCCCGACAAGATTGATGAGATCGCCGACTTGTTGGACGATAGCTTATTCTACGATCCGGCCCACCGGAAGATATTCCGGGCCATCCGGGAGCTGTACCAAACCCGGGGCAAGATCTCCTACACCCAAGTCTACACTAAACTCCGTAAAGACAAGGAGCTAGAAGCCCCGGAAGAGCTGTTGATCGGGCTGACCCAGTCTTTCATCAGCCAGGCGGAGCTGCGTCCCAGCGTTGAGGTTCTGCGGGAGAAGGCGGGCAAGAGGCGGATCCTCCAGGCGGCCCACCAGATCGAAGAAATGATCCTGTTGGAAACGGAGGAGAACTTGACCGCCTACCAGGCCAAGGCCCAGGAGCTAATCTTTGAAGCGGCCAATGTGGACGGGGTTGATGGGGAAATGGCCAAGGATCTCCTGACCGTCCTCAATAAATGTTTTCTCAATCTCATCGCCAGGCGCGAAGGGAAGACTTCCCACGGGCTGACGGTCCGCTTCCCTTCCATCGATGTATTGACGACGGGCTTCAAGAAAAAGGACCTGATCATCCTGGCGGCCAGGCCCAGCATGGGGAAGACCGCCCTGGCCCTCAACTTCGCGGTCAATGTGGCCAAGCGGGACATCCCCGTCTTGCTCTTCAGTTTGGAAATGGATGATGAGCAAATCGGCGATCGACTGGTCATCAGCGAACTCTTCCGCTATCAATCGGAAAGGCCCATTTCCGCCTTCGATTACAACACCAAGCTCGCGGATGAAGACTTCATCAAGACCCAGAGCGTCTTCAGCGAACTGTATGACTTGCCCATTAAGATCGTCGATAAGCGAGGCCTGAGCGTCGGAGAGATCCGGGCTATCGGCCGGAAGGTGAAAAGTGAATGGCCCAGCCTGGGGCTGGTGATCATCGACTATCTCCAGCTCATCCGGCCGCCGGAGGATGACCGGCGCAATTGGGCCCTCGTAGTTGGCAGCATCGTGAGGGAGATCAGGGACTTGGCCGGAGAACTTGATTTGCCCATCATTCTCCTATCCCAGCTCAACCGGGGAGTAGAGAGCAGGGAGAATAAGCGGCCGATGTTGTCCGATCTGCGAGACAGCGGCAACATCGAGGAATACGCGGATGTGGTCATGTTCCTGTACCGCGATGACTACTACTATCCGGACCAGGCCGCCGAGAAGGGGACCTTGGGGCAGGTGGAGGTCATCATTGCCAAGCAGCGCAAGGGCCCAACGGGCAAAGCGGTCCTGCGGTGGATCCCTGAGTACACCCGCTTTATCGACGAGGCCAATCGGGAGGATGTCTAATGGATTTGTTCGCCCAAATGGAGCGGGTCAAGCTCCGGTTTATCGCCGCCTACGAGCGGCTCTTAGAGGAAGGCCAAATTTCCGAGGCCGAAATGGAAGGGGTCATTCAACTAATCGATCAGATGGACTCCATGGACCGGGAGGAGTTCATCGCCCGGCTTAGCAAGCTGCGGCCACTGGAGACGGGGGACTAGACCATGTTTCCGGTGATCCTGAGGAAAAAAGAGACTCTCCCCCTGCTGGGGCTCGGTCTGCTCTGCATGCTTTTCGGCAGCCTCTACCTTTGGGGTCCCTGGTCGTTGAAAGAGGTGACCATTTACCACGGCGCCGAGCAGATGCACCTTCGCACCAGAGGGCGCACCGTGGCCGATGCCCTGGAGGCGGCTGGTTTAGCGTTGGATGAAACCTATGACATCTTTCCTTCCCCTGCTGAATTGCTGGTCAAAGAGACCTTCATTGAGATCCTATCGCCCAGCGAAGTCGTCGTCGCTGCCGATGGGGAGGAGCTTTCCACCTTGACGTCGGGGGAGCCAGTCAGGGAGATCCTCCAAAAAGTGGGGGTGGAGCTGGGGCCCCTAGACCGGGTTGAACCAAGTCTTGACGTTTACATCGCCGAGCCGTCGTTGGTGGTGGTCACCCGGGTGCGGCAAGAGGATATCATTGAAGAGGAGCCAATTCCCTTTGCTACCCGGGAAAGGAAAGACCCGGAGCTGGAAAAGGGCAAAAGGAAAGTCGTGCAGGAGGGCCGGGAAGGAATCAGGGCCAATACGGTTAGACTAACTTACGAGGATGGCCGCCCTGCCGGCCGAGAGACGGTCGCCACCCGGGTGGTTCGACCTCCCCGAGACAAAATCATTGCCGTTGGCACCAAGATCGTCATCCGAACCTTGGCTTCGCCCCAAGGACCCATCCGTTATCGGGAAGCCATCGAAATGGAAGCTACCGCCTACTATCCGGGACCGGAAAGCACTGGCAAGTGGGCCGACGGCTTCACCGCAACGGGCGTGCCGGCAGGTTACGGAGTTGTGGCCGTCGATCCCAGCGTCATCCCCTTGGGGACTAAGCTTTACATCCCCGGCTACGGGATTGCCGAGGCCGCGGATGTGGGCGGTGCGATCAAGGGGCGCCGGATCGATCTTTGTTTTGATACTTACCGGGAAGCCATCCATTTTGGGCGCCGACGCCTGACTGTCTACGTCCTGGAGTAGGAGGGGGCTCATGCCGGGCGATGCGGTAGTATTGAGGAACACTAGGAGCATCTTGGAGAAATACGGGCTGCAGCCCAAAAAAGCCCTAGGGCAAAACTTTCTGATTGACCGCAATATTAGGGATAAGATTGTCGATGCCGCCGCCATCACCGGGGAGGATGTGGTCCTGGAGATCGGCCCCGGGGTGGGCACTCTGACGGAAGAGCTGGCTCGCCGGGCATCCCGGGTCATTGCGGTGGAGCTGGATGGGGGCTTGGTCCGAGTCCTCCGAGACAGGCTTCCGCCCGAACGGGTCGCCGTGGTGGAGGGGGACGTCCTCGCGTTGGACCTCCCATCCCTCCTCGGGGAAGGATCCCCCATCAAGATCGTGGCCAACCTCCCCTACTACATTACCAGCCCCATCATTTTCCGCCTCCTGGAGTGGCCGAGGTGGGAAATGATGGTCATCATGGTGCAGGGGGAAGTCGCTGACCGGCTGGTGGCAGGGCCGGGCACCAAGGCCTACGGCTCTTTGTCCGCGGCCGTCGCCTTGCACGCCCGGGCCGAGATCCTGTTTCGGGTATCAAGGCGGGTTTTCTATCCCCAACCCCAGGTCGATTCGGCGGTGGTCCGCCTCCTTCCCCGGCGCGACCTCGAGGTGGACCTGCAGGGCCCTTCCCTCTTGATTCGGGCCGCCTTCGGCCAGCGGCGCAAGACTTTGGCCAATGCCTTAGCCGCCGCCCCGTGGAATCCCCTCAGCAAAGAGGAGACGGAAAAGGTTCTGCTCGCCGCCGGGATCGATCCCCTCCGGCGGGGTGAGAGCCTCAGGCCGGAGGATTTCCTCCGCCTGTGGATGGAATTCCAAAGGGTGGGGAAAATTCAAGATGTTGCGGGCAGGAAAGGGGAGTAAGCGGAAGGAATTTAGGAGCAGTCCTTTGAAAGGCGTTGACGCGGGAGATGGAGTATTTTATCAGCCCCAGCAAAGGTCGAATGACCATGGACGAGATGTTTGACGATATCCTAGCCTACATCCAGTCCAATCCCGAGGACAAGTACAAGCTGATCATCGGGACCGACTCCCAAAGCCGGGACGAGGTCTGCTTTGTCACCGCGATCATCATCCACCGCCTGGGAAAAGGCGCCCGGTACTATTATTGCCGGGACCACCAGTTCATCGGCCACAGCCTTCGTCAGCGGATCTATTATGAGACGGCCCGCAGCTTGGGAGTGGCCAGCCGCATCGCCGATCGACTGGCCCGCAACGGCCACGGGGATTTGGATCTGGAGATCCATTTGGATGTGGGCGAGAAGGGTCAGACGAAGGACCTCATTCGGGAAGTGGTGGGCATGGTTGTGGGCAGCGGCTTCGATGCCCGCATCAAGCCCGACTCCTTCGGCGCCAGCAAGGTCGCGGATAAGTATACCAAATAGGGCACCCTTCCCTCCCCCCGGCAGTATCATATAGCATAAGCTGCCGTCTGGGGGGCTGGTCCATGGTCGATGGTGCAGAACTGATCATTAACGGACGACACATCTTTCCCGGGGTGCGCCGGCTTGGGGAGGGCCCTTTTGTTCCCCTCCAGCAGGCGGTGCCTCGTTTAGGGGGCAGGGTGGCTTTCTCCGACCGGGGTCCTAGGCTCATCGGTCTGGGCGGGGAGCTGCCCTTGGAAGGAGAGATTATCCGGGACGGGGACTTGGATTATGTGCCTCTCTTGCTCGTAGCCAAGTTTTTCCGGGCAGGCTGCTACTGGGACCAGTCCAGCAACACCTGGGTACTAGGCCAGGAAAACCCCCTGCTGCGGGGCAAGTCAATTCTCCTCGACCCGGGTCACGGCGGTCAGGACAGGGGCTTTGAAGGGCGTCACTCGTTGGAAGAGCAGCTGAACATGGACCTTGCCCGCCGGCTGCAGCGCTTGATCGAACTTGGGGGCGGTTTTACCTTGTTGACCCGCCTGGAAGGGGAAGGCCCCAGCACCCAAGAGCGCATCGAGACAGCCCGGTGTTTCCAGCCTTTCCTCCTCGTTTCCTTGCATCACAACAGCTCCTTTGATCCCCAGGATCAGGGCACGGAAGTCCTCCATAACGGCCGCTGGCAATCCCTTCGCCTTGCCCGCTGCATCCACGGCGAGCTGGTGGGGGAGCTTGCTACTTATGATCGCGGGGTGAAAGAGGTAAACCACGGTCTGCTGAGAGAGCTCCCGGTCCCTGCGGCCTGGGTGGAGCTGGTTTTCCTTTCCAACCCCGGAGATGAGGCGCTAGCCCGCCAGCCCTCCTTCCGACAGCGGGCGGCGGCCGCCATTTACCGGGGCATCCTCGCCGCTTTGTCATAGCTCCATATGGCCTTGTCTCCATGGTCCTTAGGCGCCATGGAGCTTTTTGTGTGCCGAGCATGTTTGCTGAGCCGATGGGTTGAAAGAAACCCTTGGTGTCTCTCAGCATCTTTTTGGGTCATGATAAAGCTCTCCATACTGACATTTTCACAGACTAGTTACACCCTGACAATATCACAGACCAACAGCACTAACGCGA
>JAAYLE010000154.1 GCA_012522085.1 Bacillota bacterium
GCCGGAGACATCCTGGGGGTCGTCCAGGAATCCTCCCTGGTTGAACACCGGATCATGGTTCCCCCAGGGGTGGAGGGCAAAGTGGTCAAGGTCCATCAAGGGCCGGCGACCGTTGAAGATGTAGTTGTGCAGGTGGAGACGGACCAGGGCATCAAGGACATCACCATGATGCAGCGCTGGCCGGTCCGCCGGGGACGCCCCTACAAAGAAAAGCTGTCCCCGGAAGTCCCCTTGATCACCGGTCAGCGGATCATCGATACGTTCTTCACCGTGACCAAAGGGGGCACCGCGTGCATCCCCGGCCCCTTCGGCAGCGGCAAGACGGTTGTGCAGCACCAGCTGGCCAAGTGGGCCGATGCCGACATCATCGTTTATGTAGGCTGCGGCGAACGGGGCAATGAGATGACCGACGTGCTCCGGGAGTTTCCCGAGCTGAAGGACCCCAGGAGCGGCGAGCCCCTCATGAAGCGGACGGTCCTGGTGGCCAATACTTCTGACATGCCCGTTGCCGCCCGGGAAGCGTCGATTTATACCGGGATCACCATCGCCGAGTACTTCCGGGATATGGGCTACAACGTAGCGTTGATGGCCGACTCCACCTCCCGGTGGGCCGAGGCCCTGCGGGAGATGTCCGGGCGGCTGGAGGAAATGCCTGGTGATGAAGGTTATCCCGCCTATTTAGGGTCGCGCCTGGCGGAGTTCTACGAGCGGGCCGGGCGGGTGACGACCATCGGCAGCGGGGACCGGGAGGGTTCCTTGACCGTGGTCGGGGCCGTCTCACCACCTGGCGGAGACCTGTCGGAGCCCGTCACCCAGGCGACCTTGCGGATCGTGAAGGTCTTCTGGAGCTTGGATGCATCCCTGGCCTACGCCCGGCACTTCCCGGCGATCAACTGGCTCACCAGTTATTCCCTCTACTCCGCTCGGGTGAAGGAATATTTCGACCGCAATGTGGATGCCGAGTTTGCGGAGCTGCGGGGGACGGCCATGAGGCTGCTCCAGCAGGAAGCGGAGCTGGAAGAGATCGTCCGCCTCATCGGCCTTGATGCCCTCTCGGAAGAGGACCGGCTCATCCTGGAGACGGCCAAATCCATCCGGGAGGACTTCCTGCACCAGAACGCATTCCACGAGGTGGACACCTACAGTTCCTTGGAGAAACAGCACCGGATGCTGCGCCTGGTCCTGCGCTTCCACGAAGAGGCCCAAAGGGCCATCGGCGGCGGCGTATCCATCGAGGATATCCTCCAGCTTGAGGTGCGCGAGCGGATCGCTAGGGCCAAGTACGTTCCCGAAGAGGAGCTAGACAGGCTCTTAGCCATCGAAGGAGAGATTACGACTCAAATTGACGGACTCATCCAAGGCATAGGGGGTGAAAAGAGTGCTTAAGGAGTATATGACCATCCGGGAAGTCGCCGGTCCTTTGATGCTGGTCGAACAGGTGGAGGATGTGAAGTTCGACGAACTGGTGGAGATCGTCCTCTCCACCGGCGAGCGCCGCCGGGGCCGGGTCCTGGAGGCCGATGGAACTAATGCCTTGATCCAGCTGTTTGAAGGCTCGGCGGGGATGAACCTCCAGGGCAGCAAGGTCCGCTTCCTAGGCCGGACCCTGGAGCTTGGAGTCTCCTTGGATATGCTGGGCCGGATCTTCGACGGCATGGGCCGACCGAAAGACGACGGTCCCCGGATCATCCCGGAGAAGCGGCTGGACATCAACGGCACTCCCCTGAATCCCTGTGCCCGGGACTATCCTTCCGAGTTCATTCAGACTGGCGTCTCGGCGATCGACGGGCTTAACACCCTAGTTCGGGGGCAGAAGCTCCCCATCTTCTCCGGCGCGGGTCTTCCCCACGCGGAGCTGGCCGCCCAGATCGCCAGACAAGCCAAGGTTCTAGGCTCGGAGGAACAGTTCGCGGTTGTTTTCGGCGCCATGGGCATCACCTTCGATGAGGCCGACTACTTCATCAACGACTTCCGCCAGACGGGCGCCATTGAACGGGCGGTGCTGTTCATCAACCTGGCCAACGATCCGGCCATCGAGCGGATCGCCACCCCCAGGATGGCCTTGACCGCGGCGGAATACCTGGCCTATGAGAAGGACATGCACGTATTGGTCATTCTGACCGACATGACCAACTACGCCGAGGCCCTGCGGGAAGTCTCCGCAGCCCGGAAAGAGGTTCCCGGCCGGCGGGGTTATCCCGGCTATCTGTACACGGACCTAGCGACTATTTACGAGCGGGCGGGCAGGGTCCGGGGAAGGAAGGGCTCCATCACCCAGCTGCCCATCCTGAGCATGCCCGAGGACGATAAAACCCATCCCATTCCGGACCTGACCGGATACATCACCGAGGGGCAGATCATCCTCAGCCGGGAGCTTCACCGCAAGGGGATCTATCCTCCCATCGATGTTTTGCCTTCCCTCTCCCGTCTGAAAGACAAGGGGATCGGCCATGGCAAGACGAGGGAGGATCATGCAGACACCCTCAACCAGCTCTACGCGGCTTACGCGCGGGGTAAAGAGGCCCAAGAGCTGGCGGTGATCTTGGGCGAGGCGGCCCTCACGCCCCTTGATAAGCAGTTCGCCGCCTTCGCCGATGAGTTTGAACGGCGCTACATCGGCCAGGGGCTCCATGAGGATCGAAGCATCGAACAGACCCTCAGTATCGGGTGGGAGCTGTTGGCTATGCTGCCCAGGGCAGAACTTAAGCGGGTCAGGGAAGAGTACATTGAGAAATATCTGCCCCGGGAGGAAGGCCAGCCAGTCGAGACCCGTTAGGGAAGAAGGTGATGGCAAATGGAGATCAAGGCTAGTCCCAACAGAATGCAGCTGCTCATGCTCAAGCGCCGCCTGACCATGGCCAGGCGCGGGCATAAGCTGCTTAAGGATAAGCGGGATGAGCTGATGCGTCGGTTCATGGAGCTGATCGACCGGAACAGGGAGCTGCGGGACCAGGTTTTCTCCCAACTAAACCAGGTCTACCAGGGCTTCCTGGTGGCCCGGGGAGTCATGTCTCCCCAGATGCTCGAAGAGGCCATCATGTTCCCTAAAGAGCGCCTTGCCCTCTCGGCCCGGGAAGAGAACATCATGAGCGTCCGGGTGCCCCGCTTTGAATGGCAAAAGGAGGGGGAGGTGGGGGACATTTACCCCTACGGCTACGCCCATACCTCCGCGGAGCTGGACACAGCCATCGAAGCCTTGTCGGAGGTCCTCCCCAAGATGATCGAGCTTGCCGCCCTAGAAAAATCGGCGGAGCTGATGGCCGAAGAGATCGAGAAAACCCGCCGCCGGGTCAACGCCCTCGAACACGTCCTCATCCCCAGGCTGGAGGAAACCATCAAGTACATTACCATGAAGCTCGATGAGACGGAAAGGGCGACCTTAACCCGGCTGATGAAAATCAAAGATATGCTCCAGGCCCGAGGGGTCTAGAGCCCACGGGGCGCTGCCTCAGGCGGCGCCTCTTTTTTTGCCCTCCTTCATCAGAAAGAAGGCGAAAAGTAAGAATAGGGGGAGGAAGAAGGCAAAGTATGTAGAAGCAAAGACATACGATCATCTTATGATATTATCACCCCCTGCGGGAGGAGATTCTAATCGCCCGTCTCAAACGAACTAACCTATCCCATCAGATTGTAGCCGAGGTCAAGGCCCGGATCCTCCGGGGAGGGTGGCCCGTTGGGACCCGGTTGCCGACGGAACAGGAGCTTTGCCGGGAATTCGGCGTGAGCCGCTCGCCCCTGCGCGAGGCCCTCAAGGTCCTCGAAGCCGAGGGGCTCATCACCATTCGCCATGGGGAGGGGATGTTCGTCAGCGAGCTGCCCGAGGCCTTTGCCCGCAGGAGCGATTTTCTCACCCTCAAGGAGGGGGTGACGGCCCTTCATGTGTTGGATGTCCGCCGGATCCTGGAGCTGGAAAGCGTCAGGCAGGCAGCTAAGGCCGTGCCCCCCGTCGATGTCAGTCGACTACGGGAGCTCCTTTCCGTGATGGAGGAAAACAAAGAGGACGTGGCCCTCTTCCGGGAGGCGGATGTGGATTTTCATCTCACCCTCGGGGAGCTTTCGGGCAATCCGGTCCTTGCCCAGATCCTGCGGGAGCTTCGTTCCGTGTTCCTTGATCAGATGGCGCGGGATCCCCTGGTCAATGAGGCTTCACGAGACCACGCGGCGATCCTCCAGGCGGTTGAGCGGGGCGATGTGGACGGAGCCCAGCGGGCGATGGAGCGCCATCTAGATAGGATGTATGATTTCTATCTGGCCGATGGGGAAGACAATCATGAATGGAGGGATGCACCTTGAAGATCACCGACGTACGGGCCATCTATCTTCGGCCCAAGGAGATTAAGGCGCGAACGGACAGCTCCCAGGATGCATTGATCATCGAAGTGGAGACCGATGCTGGCATAATCGGCTATGGCGAAGTTGATTCCTGTCCCTTGGTCACCAAAGCGATCATCGAGGCGCCCGTCTCCCACACCCTGAGTCAAGGCCTGAAAGGCCTGGTCATCGGGGAGGACCCCTTTGAGCATGAGAAGATCTGGCACAAGATGTATGAAGGGACCCTCTATTGCGGCCGGGAAGGGGCGTTCATCCAAGCCATGGCCGGGATCGACCTGGCCTTGTGGGACATCATGGGCAAAGCGTTGGATATGCCGGTGTACAAACTCCTCGGCGGCGGCTTCAAGGACCGGGTGCGGGCCTACGCCAGCCATATGTTCGCCTTCACCCCCGAAGAAACGGCGGACATCGCCCGCCGGTCGGTGGACCAAGGATTCACCGCGGTCAAGTTCGGCTGGGAGCCTATGGGGCCGGACCCGGAGTTCGATGAGGCTTTGGTCCGGGCCATCCGCCAGGCAGTGGGCGATGAGGTGGATGTCCTCATCGACGGGGGCCTGGCCTGGGATCTGAAGGCGGCCATGGAGCGGGTGAAGCGCTTTGAGCCTTACAACCTCTTCTGGCTGGAAGAGCCCCTCCATCCCGACAACTTGCAAGGCTACGCCCGCCTTGCCGAGTCCACCAGCATGCGGATTGCCGCCGGCGAAGAGGAGTGCACCAGGGCGGGATTCCAACGCCTCATGGACCAGGGCAAGATCGATGTGGTGCAGGTGGATGTGACCCGGGTCGGCCTCACCCAAGCGCGCAAGATCGCCTTCGATGCCCATCAGCGGGGCCTCATTTGTGTGAACCACACCTTCACCACCGACATCAACACCGCCGCATCCCTCCACTTCATGGCCTCCATCCCCAACAGCATCATCCTCGAGTACTGTGCGGAAGACAGCATCATCCGGCGCGGGACGGTGCGAAATCCGATCAAGCTGGAGGATGGCTATGCCCTGGTGCCCCAGGGGCCGGGCCTGGGAGTCGAAGTCGACCGGGACTTTTTGAGGGAACATGAGTATCGGGGATAGAGCTTGGCTGGGGGGGATGGGGATGCCATCCCCCCAGCTGCGCCCATGGTTGGCACGGGGATGAATTCTTGAGATTTATTAGGTGAACGCTCCGGTTGGTTGACCTGTGGAGAACGTCAAGTTGTCGTCCGAATATTGTCCCTTGGAGAAGGCGATCAAGGAGGAGAAGGCTGCATGGATGCCGAACATGCTCTTTATGGGAGGTGATGAAATGGCCATTAGTCGACCTGTTGAGCGAGCTGTCATCCGGGAGGTTGACAAGTACTTGGCCGGGCACGGGGAACTTTGTGCCTGTGAGCAATGCCGGAATGACATCATCGCCTTAACCCTGCAGAACCTGCCCCCGCGCTACTCGACCACTAGAGAGGGAGAAGTGTGGATCAACTTAGAGCTTCAATTGCCGCAACTGAAGATGGACGTCTGGAAGGCGATCCTCAAAGCTGCTGACCGAGTAACCAAGAACCCTCGCCACTATGCGTGATCGAGGCCTAGTCCCCTTGTCAATTAATCCTCTTACAGCCCCCCAAAGGCATCCTCGACCATGCCTTCGTCAGCTGACGCAAGCAAGCTAGTCTGCCCCTGCGTGAAGTCTACAAGAGAGTCTGTTCTTTCCTTGCTGCTCCTATGGAAGGCATCAGTTGGCCCGCTGCCGTTTGTCCGATAGGCGCCCTGGACAGCTCAATGGTGAGAGCCGCTATCCATGACGGTTGCTTTCGAAATCCCACACTTGGATACCTCTTTTTCACCGCGTCCGACCTGGGCCGGTATCATCGCCTCCGCAACGGGCATCCGTCGAACGGTTATGGGCAGCCAAAAGGTCAGCTAATCCCTGGAGCAGCTTGGCCTAGCCTGCAAATAGTGTCCTGCCCGTACATCCCATCTGCCAGCCAATTCTTCGCTGTTCCCATCGAAGAGACGATTAGTCAGCATAAGAGAATATTGACACATTTAGGGAGGAATTGTACTCAACAACGAGAATTTATGAAATAAGCGTGTTTGTTATTTGAGTAACCAAAACAACACATAAGGGGTGAAAGGCCTTGCGAAAATGGATCGGACGGATCGGAGTATTGCTGTTGCTATTGGCCCTGATGGGAGCCGCCGCCTATGGGGCTGAACTTGAGATCGGCATTGCTTCTGCCTTCGAAAGTGAACACGTACTAGTCAAGTCGGCGGCGAAGTTCAAAGAGATCGTCGAGGAGCGAAGCGGTGGGAGAATCAAAGTCAATCTCTTCCCCGGGGGAGTCATGGGCGGAGAGGAGCAGATCACCGAAGCTGTATCCATCGGGGCGGTGGAAATGCAGGTGGGAGGAGGACTGCCCATCTATTACTTTGCCCCCGAATACTACTTCTTCGATACGCCCTACGTCTTTAGAGACTTTGACCACTACATGGCCGTTTGGGATGGCGCCATCGGTCAAGAGGCCAAGCAGCTGATCGAAGCCAATGGCAACACCAAGATGCTCGGTGTAGTCTATCGGGGCATGCGCCAGTTCACCTCCAACAAGCCGGTCAGGGTTCCCGATGATGTGAAGGGGCTGAAACTGCGGCTGCCGATGCTTGAGACTTGGGTTGCCGTCTGGCAGGCCATTGGCGCCAGCCCGGTGCCCATTCCCCTCCATGAGCTCTACACTGCTTTGGCCACCGGGGTAGCCGACGCTTCCGAGGGCGACATGGAGCAGCTGTGGTCCCACAAGCTCTATGAGGTGCAGAAGTACATCTCCCTCACCAACCATCACGTCCAGACGGGCAACATGTCCATCTGTGCCGATTTCTACTACAGCCTGGATGAAGATACCCAGAGGCTCATCGATGAGGCGGCCAAAGAGGCCACCGAATGGGGAACACAGCTAGTCCTCGAGCGGGAGCAGCAGCTCATCGAGAACATGAAGGAAAAGGGCTGCACCATCTTGGAGACCGATGCGGAGGCCTTCCGCCAGGCCGGAGCGCCCGCGGTGGAGAAGATGTTCACCACCCACTTCCCCGTGACCACATGGGATGAAATCAATAAGTACTAGCGGAGAGGGACCGCCGTAAGGCGGTCCCCCCAATAGGAGGATGGGAGACATGGAGAAGCGGCTGGATCTTCAGCATGATGTCACAACAGATTTCGTGGAAAAAGAAACCCTGCGGACGACTATCTGGGATCGGGGTCTACTCTTGTTCTCGACCATCCTGTTCGTCATCATGCTCATTCTGGTCCTCTTGCAGGTATTCACCCGGTATGTCACCGCTTATGTGGGTATTTCCTTTCCCTGGACGGAGGAGTTCGCGAGCTATCTGTTGACCATCACCACCTTCCTCGGTGGGGCCATTGCCCTTGCCCGGAAGGAGCACGTTGCCATCACCACCCTGGTTCAGCAATTCCCCTGGCGGCTGCGGTGGGTCTTGGAGACCATCAGCCATTTCTTGGTTTTCTATTTTCTCATCCTGTGCATCCGCGGCAGCCGGGTAATGATGATGCGGACATGGCGCTCCCCCGTTGGAGCCATGATTACCATCAAGGTGGGCCATCTCTACTTGGCGACGCTGGTTGGCATGATCATTATGCTTACCTACTCGGTCCGCTGGATCATTAAAAAACTCGGCCAGGCGCCTCGGGTCTGGTCCCGATAAAGGGGGTTGCGGGATTGGTCATTGGAACTTCAACGTTGTTAATACTGTTCATCGGCATTCTCCTTTTTTTCTTCGTGCTGGGTTTTCCCGTTGCCTTCTCCCTGGGGCTGACGGCCGTCGCTCTGATGCTGATGGGAGTCGGGGGAGGACTCAATGAAGCCATCCTGGTCAGCCGCATGTTTCGGGGTGTCAACAGTTTCGTCCTGTTGTCCATTCCCTTCTTCCTCTTTGCCGGCCGGATCATGAACGCCGGGGGGATCACCGAGCGGATCTTCCGCTTCTGTCAGGCTTTAGTTGGCAGCACCAGGGGAGGCCTGGGTCACGTCAATGTGGTCGCCAGCATGGTTTTCGCCGGCATGAGCGGCGTGGCCGTTGCCGACGCGGCAGGTCTTGGCCCGATTGAATACAAGGCGATGACCGATGCGGGCTATCCACCAGAGTTCGCCGCGGGGGTGACCGCCGCCTCCTCAACCATCGGTCCCATCATTCCCCCGAGTGTACCGTTGGTCATCTATGCCATCCTGGCCAACGTGTCGGTTGGAGCCTGCCTCATCGGCGGCATCGTACCGGGGGTTCTCATCGGCATTACCTTGATGATCATGGTCGCTTACACCGCCCGGGTCCAAAACTTCCCCCAGGGGGCGCCCTTCGATTGGGTCGAGCTTAAGGAAAGCTTTAAGGACAGCTTCCTCGCCCTGATTACGCCCTTGATTCTGATTGGCGGCATCATCTCCGGCTACTTCACCGCCACCGAGGCCTCGGCCGTTGCGGTTCTTTATGCCATGATCCTGGCCCTGTTCATTTTCAAAGAAGTCTCTCCCCAGGAGCTGTGGGAGATGGTCAAACAGACTATGGTTGACTCGGCCGCGGTCACCTTCCTCGTGGCCACAGCCAACGCCTACGGGTATCTTGCCGTCAGGACCAGGCTGCCCATTATCTTGGCCGAACAGATGACGGCTATCAGCGAAAATCCTTTAGTTCTGCTCATGATCATCAACGTTTTCCTCCTCATCGTAGGCTTGTTCATGGAGACCATCGCTGCTTTGACCATTCTGGTGCCCATCCTGGCGCCCTTAATCAACATGGTGGGCATCGATCCCGTTCACTTCGGCGTGGTGATGGTCTTCAACTTGATGATCGGCCTGCTTACCCCGCCCTTCGGTTCGGTGCTTTTCGTCCTCAGCAAGTCCATTGACCTGTCGCTGGAGAGGATCATCAAGGGAGTAGTACCGTTTTACTTTCCCCTTTTGCTCGCTTTGCTCCTCATGACTTTCTTCCCCGGTTTGGTTACCTGGCTGCCAAGCCTTTTCTTCGGATGAGGGCCGGATTTCCGGCCCCGCCCGCTCCTTGCGATTGACAAAGACGGGGCTGTGTCCTATAGTGATACGTGAAGCATGTTACAAACTTTGCCCGCCTGCTGCGACAACTGGAGGAGCCCGCCATGGTCATTGAAGTCTGTGTAGGCAGTTCCTGCTACATACGGGGAGCGCCCGCCGTCATCGCCATCCTGCAAAGCCTGATCAGCAAGTATGGGTTGGAAGAGAAAGTCATCCTCAAAGGGAGTTTCTGCATGCAGCAATGTACCCAGGGAGTCACCGTGAGGATCGACGGGAGCATCCGCTCGGGACTGAGCAAGGAAGATGCATCCCGGCTGTTTCACCACATCGTCCTGCCCTCCCTGGAAGCTATGGGAGGTGAGGAGTAATGTCAGTCATCTACACGGTGAACGCCAAATGCCGGGACTGCTACAAGTGCCTGCGGTTATGTCCCGTGCAAGCCATTAAGTTCTCATCCGGCGGGGCCAACATGCGGGCCCAGGTCCGGGAAGATGAGTGCATCCTCGACGGACGGTGCGTTGCCGTCTGTCCCCAGAAGGCCAAGAAAGTCCGGCGGGATGTGGATTTGGTCCAAAGCTGGCTGGAAGGGGGCGAAAAGGTGGCGGTGAGCCTTGCCCCTTCTTTTGTCGTCGGACTGCCGGCCTCCGACCCTGGCTTGGTTGTGGCGGGTCTGAAAAAGTCCGGTTTTGCCATCGTCCAGGAAACTGCCTTGGGAGCTGAACTGGCAGCCCGGGAACAACGTCGGCTGAGCCACGGGATGCTTGTCGAACCCCAGATCAACAGCAGTTGTCCGGTGGTGGTGAATCTGGTGGAAAGGCACTACCCCGGCTTGATCCCCCATCTGGCGCCCCTGGTCTCCCCGATGGTGGCCCATGCGCGCTTTTTGAAACAGAGGGACCCGGAGCTCAAGGTCGTCTTCATCGGTCCTTGCATTGCCAAGAAGGAGGAAGCTGATCAACTCGACGATGTGGATGCCGTCCTCACCTTTCAAGAGCTTTGGGACTGGTGGAACGGGGGGGAGTTCATCGCCGATGTGGCGCCGGCCAAGTTCGATCCTCCCCACGCAAATCTGGGCAGGTTGTTTCCCATCGACGGCGGCATGCTGAAGACGGCCGGGATCGATGGGGATTTGGTCGAGGGACAAAGCATCGCCATCAGCGGCATGGACAACTGCCTTTCCTTCATGGAGACCCTCTCCCAGGGGAAAGTAGAGGGCATCCGCACCGTTGAGATGCTAGCCTGCCCGGGCGGGTGCATCAACGGGCCGGCCGCGGCCGCCCAGGCTCCCCTAACTGACATCGTCAATTTGTTTCAGCGGCGGCAGCGGCTGCTGGCCTTCTATCGCACCCAGGCTCCCAAGGAGCCTGCTTCCTTGGAGCTTGCACCCCGTCTGCTCTACCGGGACTATGAGGACCGGGGGGTCAACGAGCCGATGCCATCGGAGGAAGAGATCAGGGCTGTGCTCGCCCAGGTGGGCAAAGTAACGAAAGAAGATGAACTTAATTGCGGCGCCTGCGGCTATAGTTCCTGCCGGGACAAGGCCGTGGCCGTCTGTCGTGGTCATGCCGAGCTGGAGATGTGCATCCCCTACATGCGGCAAAAGGCCGAATCCATCGCCAGTCTGGTCTTGAATGCCCTGCCGGCGGGGGTGATTGTGGTGGATGGGGACCTTACGATCAAAGAGATCAATAATGCCGCCCGGGAGCTTTTCCACTGCAGCGACAAAGTCATCGGCGGGGATGTGGGAGTTTTGCTCGAGCCTGAACACTTTCGCCGGGTGCTCCAGGGGCGGCGGGTGGACCGACGCCGGGTCGCCTATCACCGCCATGGTTTAGTAGTCGAGCAAACCATCTTTTTCGTACCGGAACATAGCATGATCGTTGGGATCTTCACCAACGTCACCCAAGAAGAAGAACGGCTGCGGCAAGTGCAGGAGATCAAGCAGGCCGCGGCGGAGCGGGCCCAGGAAGTCATCAACAAACAGATGAAAGTGGCCCAAGAGATTGCCAGCCTCCTCGGGGAGACGACGGCCGAGACGAAGCTCTCCCTCATCAAGCTGATCGAACTGCTGCGGGAGGAGCAATAGATGGAGCTTTTCGTCGAGATCGGGAAAGTACAGCTGAATAAGGACGGAGAGGAGCTTTGTGGGGATAATATTTCCATCACCCGCCATAACGGCTCCCTCATGATCGTAACGGCCGACGGCCTTGGCAGCGGCGTGAAAGCTAACATCCTCTCCACCCTCACCGTCAAGATGGCGGCCACCATGCTGGAAAAAGGGGCCAAGATCGAAGATGTGATCGAAACCATGGCCAATACGTTGCCCGTCTGCAAGGTGCGCCAACTGGCCTACAGCACCCTCTCGATTCTGAGGATAGCCCAGGATGGACAGGCTTACTTGGTTGAGTATGACAATCCGCCAGCCTTCGTCGGCCATGGGAGCCAGCCTGTGGGGCTGACCAGGATGAAGCGGAGCATTGGGGACAAAACCATCAGGGAAGCTTTCTTCTGCCTGCGCACCGGGGACTGGGTCGTGTTGGTCAGCGATGGAGTCCTCAATGCCGGCATCGGGGGCATCTGGAACTTGGGCTGGGGATGGGAGCGGGTCAACAACTATCTCCTGTGGCTCATGGGCACCGATGTGGGGGCCCAGGAAGCGGCGGAAGAAATTGCCCGGGTAATCCAGAAGCTCTACGACGGCCGGCCCGGTGATGATGCCAGCATTGTGGTGGTGAAGACCCGTCCGCCTCGCTACCTGACCCTCCTGGTAGGCCCTCCCCGGGATCCTGCTCAGGATGAGCATGTTGTCGAGCAGCTGATGTCCTCTCCGGGCAAGAAGGTGGTCTGCGGGGGGACAACAGGCAACATGGTGGGGCGGGTCCTCAATCGGGAAGTCGTCGTCGATCTAGCTTCGATGACCAGGCGCATTCCCCCCATCGCGGACATTGAGGGGCTCGATCTGGTCACCGAAGGGGTGCTGACCCTCCTGGGGGTGGTGGATCGGCTCCGGGCGGATCAGACCAAAGAGGAGCTGGAAGGGCTTCGGGATGGGGCCAGCCGCTTGGCCTGCCTTCTCCTCGAAGCCGACTATCTCCACTTTATCATTGGCCGCGCCATCAATCCCGCCCACCAACGGCAGGATCTTCCCTCCAACCTAGCCCTCAAACAGAAAATCGTCGAGGAGATTATGGATCATCTGACTGCCAAGGGGAAGCGGGTGACCGTCGACTACTACTAGCAGACAATGCCGCTCCAAGGCCGCGGATGAAGCCGAGGGGAGCACCTGCCAGCCTAACACCTATAGTTGCAGGGGCGGCCCGTCAAGGGGGACCAGCTCCACCTGTCCCCAGGCGCCAAGCTGATCCCCGCAGACGATAAGTACGCCGATGATGCCTTCGATCCCGGATGCGAACTCAAGGGCCCGGGGGACATCATCCTTCCCCTTCACCAGGTTCCCGACGGCGGTGGCCCCAGCATCGGCCAGGGCCGCATCGGGGGAGAGGACGACCACGGCATCGGCCCTGCCGAAGCTTAAAGCATGGCCCACCGTCCCCGATGAAGTGCAAACCCCCAAGGGGGTGAGGGCCGGATCGATCCTCAGGGCGAGCCTCCCCGAGAAGGGCGATCCCCCAGCATAGAGGCCGACGCGGCGGGGCCGACGGCTGGAGAGGAAAATGTCGCCGCCGTTTTCGATGATCAGCTCCCGACAGGAGGGCAGCAAAGCCCGTCCGACCGCTTCGGCAATGGCCCCGGCCACCGCAGCCATGGGACCCACCCCGGTTTTCCTCCCCGCCTCGGCCATCCGGCGGATGAGGAGGGGGGCATCGGCCGCGACGGCCACCGGCTCCAAGCTCCAGCGGAAATCGGGGTGGCCCTTGATGTAGGAGCGGAGGATCCGCCGCTCCCTCAGGGCCACCGCGTGTACTTCCTCGCTGAGATCCCGCTCGGCGCAAACGAACAGATCTGTTTCCGATAGGGTCACTCGGAAGCCCACCAAGTCTTCAGGTTGCATATATTTCCGGTAAGTCCGCTCGTATTCCATCAAACCTAAAAGGTCGCCTCCAAGATCTGCAAAGGACAAGCCTGGACGCAAAGTTCACAGACGATGCACTTGTTGGGATCAAAGTCCAGCTCCCACTCGGGGTTCATGTAGAGGGCCTGGGACAGGCAAACCGCGGTGCAGGCCCCGCAGTGGACGCAGGATTCCTGATCCCACTTGATTTCCTTGCTCAGCCGCTTCACCCGGATCCCCTGATCCTCCAGGAACCGCAGTCCGGCCTCCACCTGCTCGGCGGATCCGTCTTCAACCTCGAGGACGAGCTTGCCTTCTTCCTTGGGGCTGATGTGGGCCCGCATAATATTGATCTTCAAGTCAAAGTCCTTCACCAGCCGATAGGTGATAGGCAGCTCAACTAGAGACGGCGGGAAGGTCAGCACAACACGGCGCTTGCTCATCGGACCACCACCCCTTCTGTCCTGATCTCTAATGGTTTTTGCTTTTGCTCCCGGGGAAGGGGCGCGGCCGGCTCTTGCAACAGGAACTCGCCCCTTTGAATCCACTCTTTTAAGAGGGCTGCGATTTCCCGGGCTTTTTTCAAGCTCGATAAAGGCGCGGTGGGCACTTCCCGCCCGTTGATCTGGACTGAGCCTTGGCGCAGCTGGGCATAGCTCACCTGCCCGAAGCTTGGCCGAGACCGTTTGGGGACGCTGTAGTCGAAAATGGACGTATAAATGTCCTCGTTCTTGATGCCCACGAAACGGGCCATCTCCGCATCCAAAATAGGGATCGGAATGCCCACCCCGACGAACATCGTCGTGCCGTAGTTGTGGAACCTAGCTGCCCGGATGAAATCCGTATCCATTTTCTTCAAATCGCCGATCAGGGCTAACGTACCCGCCGCGCCTAAGGGCACGCCGTTGTCACCCCGGGGGACCGATGGGTTGTGCTGGGTGCCCTCCCAAGCCACATAGCCCTGTGCGCCTCCCAAGAAGATGCGCGTGCCCACGCCGATGGAGCGCAGATAAGGGTCATTGAGGAGGGGGCTCAACTCTCCGGCGCTCGAGTAGGTGACGTTGCCGAAGCGGGGCAGCAAAGTGCCCATGTATGTGTAAAGGGTGCGGTCCCCCGAGTTGACGGCCGCAGCGTAGTTCTGGTAGGCATTCCGGGGGTTGAATAAATAGGCCTGATTCAAGGAGTCTTTAGTGATGTAAGTCTCGATAGACCGATTGGGGTAGCAGTCGGTTCCGTAGGAGGAGGCCCGAAGCAAGACAGGCTTGCCTTTGATCAAGTCCTCAATGACATGGGCCCCGCCGTAAGCCATGCCCCTAGTCTCCGAAAGCTCCGTAGCTCCGATGTAGCCGTCCACCGCCGCCAGTCCCCCGTACACCGGGACGTCGTTCAGCCAGATCTTGGACATGCGGATTGGCGGATCGGCGTGACCGAAGTTGAGGAATGCCCCCGTGGAGCACATCGGCCCAAAGGTCCCGGTGGTGACCACATCCACCTCTTCCGCTACCTTTTCGGGTCCTTTTTCCTCAACCAGGGGGATGACCTCCTCCGCGGTGAGGACGACGGCTTTGCCTGCTTTGATTTTCGCGTTGATGTCGGCAAAGCTTTTTTGTACCATTGGCATGCACCTCCCTATTAGTCCTAAAAGTTAACCCCTTCCGATGAGGAAGGGGCTACACTTCTAGTCTAGCACTCCTCTCATCTCTCAGGACGCATCGTCCTGCAGGAATTGGCACCACTTGCGTTTTCCGCCGGTTGCCGGGTTTCATCGGGCCAGTCCCTCCACCACTCTTGATAAGAGTTAAAGCACCATATTGAATTTGAGAGCAATAATACCATCAACCGGTTCGGCTGTCAACGATAAAGTTTTCACAAGTTGCGGCAAGGAAGTGGGGGAAAATCCTAGCATTGGGTGATCCTGGCTGACGATGGACCAGCAAGGAAAGGGAACGGGAAGGCGATCCTCGAAATGGAATTAAAGGGAAAAGCATTGACGATTGGGTTTCTCCCTGGAAACGTGTCGCCAAGGGGAAAAGTAAGGAAGGGAGGGCTGCCTTTGAGTACGACTGAAGAGCGGAACTTGGAAAAGGCCTTGCAGCTTTGGGAGAATGGCGACCCTGCTTGGTTAGACTCGGGCTGTGCATCATTCTTAGCTGAACTGGCCATGGAAGTCTTGATCTACGCACAACAGATTTATCGGGAGGTAGAGCAAGAACTATCGTCCATTGAACAGAACCTGACGGCGACCGATGCTAGGGTCTTGGCCCATCTGGGATTTGTCGGTTCGGATACACTGGCCGCCATGTCGCAAAGACTGGACATCCCCCGCACCACGATGCATTACGCTTTGCGCAAATTGGAAAAACGGGGCTGGATCGAGCGCAGCCAGGGTCAGCGAAGGGCTGATCAGCCCATTTTTTCGCTCACCTCTGACGGCAGGAAACAAATGGCCGCGGTGATCAAGGCCTTTTTCCATCCGGCCAAAGGCAGCATCACCTATGATTACATGGCCCTCTCAAATGAGCCCTTAGTGGCGGTAGCGATGGCACTTCGGGCTATCTACAGGTTGAGATTCGGAAGTGAACAGGCTGCCAAGCCCGTCATCGAAGCGGAAAGGATCGTAGCCTTAGTGCGTAAAGTCTACAGCCAAGGGGAGTAGAAAGTGACTACATGCAGCGTTGTCAACGGGGAGTCCTTCCCTTTCAGCAAGACTGGCTTGTTTAGAACCCGCCTCCAAGGCCATACATCAGACAGGGCGTCCATTTGTTCCAAATAGAACAAATGGTGAGCGAACCTGGGGAACTGCGGAAATCCCCAAAGCGTCTGAACGGCTATCTCATCAAAGATTACAAGAGCCAAAGAACGCGCTCGCCCAAAAACTCCAGCGAATACTAGGAAATGATTGACAATTCTTGGCGAGGGGTGCTAGAATAGGCGCATCAAATTGTTCAAGTTCGAACAGTCGTGCCGTTATGCCTACCTTGTCTTGACTCACGACGTGGACTTTGGCCATGGAGCGAGATGCTATGGTGCGCAAGTACATGACTAGAGGATTGATGCTGACACTGATGGGCGCAGCCGCAGTCGGGAACCTGGTGCCCGTTAGCATTTTTTTCGGGTTTGACTGGCTGTGGGGAGGCATTGCGGTACTGCTGACTATCCGCTACTACCCCAGGTCCGCGGGCAGGCTGAGCACCCTATTCGCTGGTTTAGCCGGCTTCTGGGGCGGGCGCTGTCTTCTAGGCTCTTGGGTCTATTTGTTCGAGGGCCTTTGGGTCGATTATTTCTGGCACCGGAGGAAACGCAGCATGCTGCTGCTGGATAGCCTTTACTGGCTAGCGGTTTCGATCATAGTCAGCATCACTTATTTCTCGGGACGGCTTCCCTTGCATCCACAAGCTTTCCTCTTCCTGCTGATGAAGGTACTGGTGAATGGAGTTGTCAACGCCTTCATAGCTGAAACCGTCGCGGTGCTGATTGATTGTCATGGAGTCGGCAACGGAGGCAGGCTGCCTTCGCTGCAGAGGATCCTCTCCACGCTGTTCATAGCTTTCGTCTGTTTAGGCGCGCTATTCTTGATCTCCTTTGGGAGCTGGCAAGAATTCCGCCATATGGAGGCGGACATACGGGCGCAGTTGGAGTTCACCCACCAGGCTGTTTCAGTGGCCATCCAAAATGAACTCCTCGGCCAGGCCCGGGCTGTGGCGCTGCTAGCCGAAGTAGCTGAGCCAATCATGGCCCAACCGGCATTGGTGCAGCGCCATACGGAATTGATCCGAAAAGCGAACACCGGGTTGTTAGGTCTTTATGTAGCCGACGACGAAGGTACGAGCATCAGCTTTAGCCCACCCTTTGATGAGAGCGGACAATCAAATCGAGGGCGCAGTTTCGCCGACAGGGAGTACTATGCAGAACTGATTCAGACCCAAAGGCCGACAGTCTCTTCCCTGATCATGTCGGAAGTGTTTGGGGGGGCGAATAGGGCCGCCACGCCGCTAGTAATCGTAGGCTATCCAATACTGGGCGAATCGGGCGTCCTGGGATATGCTGCCGGCCTCTTGGACTTTTCCCAGTTCGCTTCCATCTTGGGCCCCCTCATCCACGTCGACGACACTATCACCCTAATCGACCGCTACAACCGGGTGATTGGCAGCAGCCGCCCTGAGATTTCCCCCGGCGCAGACTTTCGGGAGATCGAATCCCACGATTATCACCATCGCCTAACTGAGGCCATCGAACACCACATGCCCTCCCAATCGGGCTCTTTGCTGGAACAATGGCGGCGGTCCCATTACGTCTTTCGCGAGGAGATGCGCACCAACGAGTTGGCCTTCGACGTTCCTTGGACCATCATCATCGAACGGCCCATTTCCTCCTACATCGACAGGCTGTACGAATATTACAATGCTGGTCTAGCGGGTTTCTTGGTCTTCTTAGCTGTCGCCGGTCTAGCAGCTATCCTTGGCTCACACTGGCTGGGAAAGCCAATTAGAACCCTCGCCGCACTCAGCCAAGATTTGCTGGCTAGAATTCGGCAGCGTCAGGAGATTGATTGGCCCCAGGGAAGGGTAGTCGAACAAGCGGCGCTTATCGACAACTACAAGGAGATGACCGCAGCCATCAAGCAGCATGTGGATGAGATTGAGCTTTATTCAAAAAGGTTGGAGTACCTGGCCCAGCGGGATGCCCTCACTGGCCTCCTCAATCGGGGCGCCCTAGGGGAAAGGCTCCAGGGTGCCGTCGAGTTTGCCAGGGCCAATAATTCCTTCTTCGCGGTGTTGTTCATGGACCTGGACAGATTTAAGCTGGTCAATGATACCTATGGGCATGATGCTGGAGATGCGATCTTGGTGGAGGTTGCATCGCGCCTTCGGGAGTGTTTCAGCGATAGAGCGGCCATCATCCGCCTGGGTGGAGACGAATTCGTAGTGGTGTTGGAGGGGGTTGCCGATGCGGAAGATGTAGGGGGACTTATTGAATCCTTCTTGGCTGCGCTCCGATCGCCCATCCTAGTGGGCGAGGTGGAAGTAGCAGTTGGCGCAAGCATCGGGGTCAGCTGTTTTCCTAGGGATGGAACCGACGCCAATACGCTGCTCAGACGCGCCGATATTGCCATGTATTATGCCAAGCAAGGGGGCGGTGACAACTATCGATTTTATGACCGAGACATGGATAAAGGCTACCTGGATTCGGCACAGTTAACTAGCGATCTGCGGCGGGCGATTAACGAAGGGGAACTCAGGCTCCATTTCCAGCCCATCGTCAACTGCTGCACCCATCAGCTAGTCGGACTTGAGGCTCTAGTCCGGTGGCAGCATCCCCAACTTGGTTTGCTGCTGCCAAATGAATTCCTGCCCACAGCGGAAGAAAGCGACTTAATCTTAGAGGTCGATGCCTGGGTGTTGGCGGAAGCCTGTCGTCAAGTGCTAAGCCGCTTTGCTGGGAAGACGCCGCTACTTTTTGTCAACGTGTCGGGCCGCCACTTTCGCGAGGGCGGCCGGCTATTGGATATGGTTGCGAGCATCCTCGAGCGCACCAACTTTGACCCGGGGGCGTTAATTCTTGAAGTCACTGAGACCGCTCTAGTCGAGCACCTAGATTCGGCCGTGCGAAGCATGAATGAACTCCGGGCGATAAGAGTTCGCTTTGCCCTCGATGATTTTGGGAGAGGCTACTCATCCCTAGCTTACCTTGCCCGCCTGCCCATTAGCGTCCTGAAGATTAGCCGCTGTTTTGCCGATGTTCGGAGCCAAGAGACGAAGAACGCGGCCATTATCGATACGGTCCTGGAGATGGCTAGGAGCCTGGGGATCATCGTCATCATTGAAGGCATTGAGACGTCCCAGCAGTTGGAGTTTTTCGCCAACCACCGCTGTGATTGGGCCCAAGGGTTCTATTTCAGCCTGCCGCGCTCCATGCAAGAGTTGGATTCCGGTGCATCCCACCGGGTCGTCTAGCATGACGAGACACTTGGAGGGGGGAGAACATGAGCAGTTTTGCCCTGCAGACAAAGAGCATCGTTGCAAGAATAATTTTACTCATTGGTCTGACTACCTTAGCACTGCTGGCCGTTTCCAGTTGGGTGTCCTATAACCAGACCCGGCAGATCCTGGAGGAAACGATCTTTGACGCGGCTGCCGCGGCGGCCCAGCAGAACGCGCGGCTGATCGAGAACTGGCTTACGGCAACGGGCAACGAACTGAGCGCCTTAGCCAGTACTTCGGCCCTGAGAAGCATGGATTGGAGCCTGCAGCTGCCCGTCCTCCAGGACGTGGTGGCCGCTCGGGATGACTATGAGATGATGTACGTAGTGGACACAAAGGGAATGGCCCGCTTCTCCACCGGGGGCGAAGCCGATCTGAGCGACCGCGCCTATTTCCAAGAAGCAATGCGAACCGGCGCCACAGCCTACTCCGATCCGTTGGTCAGCAGGGCGACGGGGGCTAGAGTTGTCGCTGTCCTAGCTCCCATTCGACGGGAGAATAGTACCCAGATCATTGGCGCGGTTGGGGCGACAATTAGGTTGACTTACCTGCAACAGATCATTGAAGGGATGCGCCTGAGGGGATATGGGTACGGCTGGCTCATTGATGGCCACATGGTCACCATTGCTCACCCCGAGGCGCGTTATGTGGGGAATAAGAGCATTTTCGAAGGTAATCCAGAGCTGGAGAGCCTGGCCACGGCCATGGTCAGTGGGAAGACAGGCATGGATAGATATACACTAGACGGCGAGCCGAAGGGGCTGGCCTACGCTCCGATTCCCCTGACAGGCTGGTCCATCGGTATGACGGCGAATATGTCCGACGTGCTGGCTCCAGCTAACCAGACGCGAAGGGTCATGATCCTGGTCACGATCATCGCCGTTGCCGTGGGCATCATTGTTGCCTACCTGATCGCCGTCTCCATCGCCCGGCCCATCATCAACCTCAGGGGAATTGCCGTCGCGGCGGCTGCCGGCGACCTTACCCGGAGGGCGGACATCAACTCCAGGGATGAAGTCGGTCAACTGGCCAGCGCCCTTAACCAAATGATTGAGGGCCTCAGCGCCATGATCGGCGAAGTGGTCAATGCGGCTGCCCGGTTGACGGGAGCTAGCCAGCAGCTTTCTGCCTCCACCGAAGAGGCTGGTGCTTCCATCCAAGAGGTGGCCAGTACAGCCAATGAGTTTGCCATCGCCGTCGGCAACATGACCAGCAACGTTCAACAGATGGCAATCACGGCCAGGGAGATCGCCAAGATGGCTGAGGACGGCGAAACGGCTGTCGACGAATCGATTAAGCAGACGGCCGAAGTGCGGGAGAAGGCCCAAGAAATGGCGACTATCCTGGAAGGACTCGGGGAAAGCTCCCAGCAAATCGATCGGATCGTCAACGTCATCGGCGACATAGCCTCCCAGACCAACCTCTTAGCCCTTAATGCCGCCATTGAGGCAGCTCGAGCAGGCGAGCAAGGCCGCGGTTTTGCTGTCGTGGCCGAAGAAGTGAGGAAGCTAGCGGAACAATCGGCAAAGGCCACGGAAGAAATCACGGCCTTGATTCAAAAGATCCAGGGGGAGACGGAGATGGCCGTTGCCGGTGTGCGCGAGGGCGCGGTCAAGTCGGAAAAAACGCTGGATATCGTCCGGGAAAGCAGCGAGCGTCTCCGCGGCATTATCAAGGCCATCAGTGGCGTCGTCGGACAAATTGAAGAGGTCAACGCAGCGGCTCAACAGATCGGTGCAGGAAGTCAGACTCTCTCGGCTGCCACTGAGGAACAATCGGCAACTATCGAAGAGGCCGCCTCGGCGGCAAATAACCTGAGCGCCATGGCCATGCAACTACAGCGCCTGGTGGAAGGGTTTAAAGTGAAAGAATAGGATCGTAAGCTACTCCTCCCATACACTCGTGGGAGGAGTAGGCATATGCCTCGAAGCCCGCCCCTGTCGCCATTGGACAGCGTGCCTCTCCAATCCGAACCGGGCTTTGCCCCTGACTTGTCCATGGCCCCGAACACCCCGCTCATGCATAGGAAAGCCTGGAGTGGAAGACACTGAAGATAGTGCCTAGGCTGCGGGGGTGTCCCATGTCCATCACCAAGATGTTAAGAAAGCTTGTGCGAAGACCTAAGAAAAAGCC
>JAAYLE010000155.1 GCA_012522085.1 Bacillota bacterium
CGGACGGCAGGCCGGGCGGAATGCTGCGAAATTGGCCCCGTGGGGATAATCGCGCCTGGGGACAGACCAGTAATGGCCCTTCAACAACTCCCCCTATGGGGATGGCGCAGCTGATGAATAAAGGGCAGCCTGTGCGCTGCCCTTCACATTAGCTTTCCGGTAGGACGCCCATTTGCAGACAAGCCATGGGGTAGATGGCAACGAGGGCTTTTGAGCCATGACGCCGGATGAGATCATCGAGCAGTCCTTGCCACTCGGTGTAGAGGGGCCGGGGCTGTCCTGTGAAGAAAGGTCTAATCTGGGCTACTGACAGGTTCGGCGAATAGATCCAGGTGGTTACCCCTGCAAGGGACGGAGGTGGAAGGGTGTTGTCTTTGGGGGTAAACAGGGGCATGCCGGGACCCGCCAAACTGTGGAAGCCAGCTCCCTCGGTTGATGCAGTGGCGACGATGATGGTGCTGTCTTTACCCTTGAGGAGGGCCATTCCGTATTCATCCGCGACATTGAACGAGTTGTTGACTTGGACGAATTCGGTATCCTTCGGATAGGCATTGAAAATGGCAATATCGGCTTTGGGCACCAGTCGGGTCCGGTAGACCTCTTGGGCTAGCTCTGAGCCGGCCCGGTGGGCCGCCACCAGGTCTCCAGCAAACAGGCCCGCCACTTCCAGTCTTGCATTAAAGACAGCATTAACAATGAATTCCAGTCCAATCTTCCTTGCGATATCCTCCATATCCTGGCGGAGGGGATTGTCGGGATTGCCAACCCAGCGGTGAGCAAAACGCTGACCGTCTTTTACGTAATATGCTGGCTTGTGGTTGGCTTCTAGAGTGTCCATTCCCCCGATGCCGGGGATGATGTTTTTCGCTCCCCCGCCGAAGCCCGCTGCGGGATGGGGAAGGATGCAGCCGACGGCAATCTTAAGATCCTTTTCGGCAAACCCCCTGTTGATCGTGATGGGATTTCCCATCTGCGAGGTCCCCAAAGAGACCAGGTCGGCAAAGGGATTGTGATTGAAGACGGGAATAGTCGATACAACTTCGTGCCCCAGCTTCTTAATCATGTCGTCCCTAGTCATTGGCCGGTGGGCGCCGAGACTAAGGTAAATCGCCATGTCCTCCCGTTTAATCCCGCCTTCTTCCAAGCGGCGAATGATCAGCGGGAGCAGGATGTGTCCCGGGGTGGGGCGGGAAATGTCGTCGATGATGATTCCGACGTTTTTCCTCCCCCGGGCCAGTTCTCGGAGGGGAGGGCTGTCGATGGGGTTGTCGAGGGCCATCTCCATGGCCTCTTCGTCGATACTGGGGGCTCCTTCCATTTCGGCCAATACTACTTCCCATTCATCGGGAAACCACAGCGGGTGCTCCTCATCACCGTACCAACGGGCCCAAGGGATCCGGACAGTCTGCATAGTGGCAACTCTCCCTTCGCTAGTCTTCCCCTCCAAGATTTCATTGTAATGGCAAAGGATCCTGCTTCGTCAAGCGGAGATCCACTGTTTGCTGGGGACCGCGTAGTGACAGGCCACGTAATGACCATCATCGATAGCCACCAGGGGCGGCTCAACCAAGCACGCATCATCCTTGGCGTGATGGAAACAGCGGGTTCGGAAGCGGCACCCCGACGGTGGGTTCATAGGCGAAGGGACACTGCCGTGCAAAATGATGCGCGGGCGACGCCGCCGTCCCTCAACCCGCGGTATCGCGGAGAGCAGTGCTTGGGTGTAGGGATGGCGAGGATTGGCAAAGATGGCGCTCGTCGAGGCTAGTTCGACGATCTTACCCAAATACATCACGGCGATCCGGTCGCTGACGTAGTTAACGACACTAAGATCGTGGGTGATGAACAGATAGGTCAGGCCCATTTCCCGTTGCAATTGTTGCAGCAGGATAATGATTTGGGCCCTGATGGAGACATCCAGGGAAGACACGGGTTCATCGGCAACGATGAAGCGGGGGCCTACCGCAAGGGCCCGAGCGATGCCGATCCTTTGCCGCTGGCCACCACTGAACTGGTGGGGAAAGCGGTCAATATGGCTTTCCTGCAGGCCGACCTTGGGCAGCAGAGCCTTGACTCGCTCCCGGATTTCCCGCTGGGGCACTCCCTGAAGAGCCAGAGGCAGACCGATGATTTGACCTACTGTCCGCCGGGGGTTGAGGGAAGCATAAGGATCTTGAAAGACGATCTGCATCTCGCGGCGCATCTCTTTCATCTCCTGGGGAGACAGATGGAAAATGTTCTTTCCCTCAAAATGGACTTGCCCCGCGGTAGGCTCACAAAGCCGGAGAATGGCCCTCGCCAGGGTCGATTTGCCGCACCCTGACTCGCCAACAAGACCCAGGGTCTCCCCCGGATAGATGTCCAAGCTGACCCCATCGACGGCTCTGACGGGGTTGTTCTGCCCGTAGTATACTTTCAGGTCTCTAATCTTGACTAAGGGTGTAAACAAGGCGCAACCTCCTTCACTCAGGGAATCATCAGACAGCTGACCAGGCGGCCCGGGGCTGCCTCCCGCAAACAAGGCTCCCATTTAGTGCACCTTTTGTCCGCCACTGGGCAGCGGTCTTGGAAGGCGCAGCCTGGAGGGAGCATGTGGAGTTCTGGTACCAATCCCTCAATGGGCTCGATCCGGTGGCGAGTGTCCTGCAAGCGGGGAATGGACCTTAGCAATCCCCTGGTGTAGGGATGGAGGGGGTGGGTGAGGACCTGTCTGACATCACCAACCTCCACCACCTTCCCCGCGTACATCACCGCCACCCGGTCGCAAAACTCGGCCACCACACCCAAATCATGGGTGATGAACAAAATGCCCATATTCAGCTCTTGCTGCAGCCTGGCCATGAGGTCGAGGATTTGGGCCTGGATCGTAACATCCAGGGCCGTCGTTGGCTCATCGGCAATGAGCAAAGCCGGATGGCACGCCAGGGCAATGGCGATCATCACCCGTTGCCGCATGCCGCCGCTTAGCTGGTGGGGATATTCCATCATCCTCCGCTCAGGCGACGATATGCCAACCAGCTCCAACATCCGGACGGCCTTATCCCAAGCGTTTGCTTTGCCTTGATGGATGGCAATGGCCTCGATGATTTGTTCTCCCACCCGGATGACGGGGTTGAGGGTCGTCAGGGGGTCCTGGAAGATCATCGCGATTTGTCCGCCCCGAAGCTGTTGCATCTCCCGTTCAGCAAGGCTGAGCAGGTCCTTGCCTTGGAACAGGATCTGACCATCGACGACTTTTCCTGGGGGCCTAATCAGCCCCATGATGCTCA
>JAAYLE010000156.1 GCA_012522085.1 Bacillota bacterium
CCAGCGCCAGGCCAATGCTTCACCATCGCTAGTGCGCCATTTTTCGGATCCTTGACGCCTAGACCCTCAAGGAAAGCGACTGTCATTTCAGCGGTGAGCTCAGCGCTTTCAGACCAGCACCCTGCGTTCCTTCCCCACCGAGGCTCCGTGACCAGGTCAATCTGAGGACCCAGGATCATGTGCAGTCCCACAGCACGGTATTCCTCAGCAACGACTCTTCCGAATTCCCTGACCAGATCGATGTTCCGCGTCGCCGCCAATCCGAGTTGGCCTTCCCGACTTGGCCATTGTGAGAAATACTGATTTCCCTTCACATGAGCTCCTAAAACGGCTCCATGCCGCGGGTCGGTGCTAAACATGATGGGAATACCTAGTCTCGTACTCTCTGCGATTTCCTGTATGTCGTTAGACCAACGAGCGAAGGTCGCTGGCGGTGCAACACCATTGTTCAACAGGTTTATGATCTTAAGATCGTGAATGTAAGTATATGGATCGTACATGATGTCGCCCTTAAGAGTCAGGTCAACAGGTTTGGTGTCGATACTTCCATCTAGGGGAACCGGCAGTTTAGGATGGAACATCGCGCCTGCTTTTTCTTCTAGAGTCATCAGGCTGACAAGATTCTCGACACGTTCGTCAACTGGCAAACGCCAGTCTTCGTAAGGATCAAGCTCGCCGTTTGCGTTTAGGTCTTTGAACAGCAAGCCATCGACCTGAATCAACGGTTTCACTCGCGCCACCACTTCAACTTGTTCTTGGGCCAAAACGCCAATCGTTAGGCTGCCCAGAAGCACAAGCACCAGCGCAAGAGCAAGAGCATTTCTCTTCACAAAGATTCCTCCTCTCGTTTCTCGCTAGTTTTCCCCATTATTCGAAGTGTTCTTGGTCTAATCGATCTAGATCGTTCCAGAATCACCTCCCTCAAATTGCCGTATTACCGCTCCTGGAAACGCAAAATACCCCAATGCTGCGGAGACATCTTAGGATTGCCAGGTTTCCAGACCAGCACAGAAGTAACGGCACCAGGACAGGACTGGTCAAGGTCATATAGCTCCAGATTAAAACCAACTTCTGTGCCTGGTTCTGGTTTCAGAGGCGGGATCTGATCATTGCTAAGACTTGCAAACGGTATTTTGATCTCCAGGTTATAGCCTCCTTGAGTCTGTTGGATGGCAACCTCGCAGTTCTTAATCACCTTTTCATGTCCGCTGAGGCCAGCCGTATTGATTCCCTTCTTGAGTAAGACATTCGTACGGTCGATTCCGGTCCCAAACATATCATTGTCCAATCCGAACAGCAGTCGGAAGTCGGCAGAATCGTATATGCGTCTTCCACGCTCCGCCTCTGGGTTAGTGCTTAGATATACTGCCAACCCATCGTTTCCGTCCACGTCATAGGCCATGAACCAGATAAAAGGGCTGTCGTCAGATATTTCTGCGGCTATGTACAGGTTTTCGGGATCCCATGCGAGGTAAAAGATACCGCTGTTGTCTTCAGGACCACTCCAATACTCCGGATTCGCGTTCAACTGTTCGGCCTTACCGAGATAGACAGGATCCACTTTGTCCCAGTCCGACAAATCTCCATCAATGACAGGCGGCGTGAACGCCCTCCAAGCAATTGCCACCTCTGAGGCCAAAGCGCCTGACAATGGTAAGAGGTGCCAAGATATCACCAATAGGCATATGAGAAGACTCTTCTTGGCTCTCACGAAACACTCACTCCTTTTGACTCTTGAGGCCTAGACGATACAAGAGTTTCTACGCCAAACACACATTGCTTAGGGTTCTTCTCATCCCTCCTTCCCAACCATCAGCTGACCCGATCTCCGGAATCAGCGCGAAAAACGTGCATTTTCTCAGGGTCAACCTTCACTGCGATCTGTTCATCGATATTGTCCTCCTCTGAAGAGTCAAATTTGGCCACAAGAAGCTGATCTCCCACTGTGAAGTGCACCAGGATCTCATCACCTAACGGTTCAACAACTTCCACCTTGCCCTTGATGGCTTCGGGTTCGGTTGTGTCCACGAGCATGAAGTCGGATGGCCTGATGCCAACTACGCAGCTCTTACCGTTCAGCGTCACA
>JAAYLE010000157.1 GCA_012522085.1 Bacillota bacterium
CTCGGACCACTAAGTGTCCGTACTTTTCTGGATGCTCCTGCGCGTCGCGCAAAGTCTTGCTGCTAACCACGTTGAATTGGATGTGCTGACCGCCCAGCTGAAAATACGTACGGACTAAATCATTGATGATGTCTTCCCCTTTAGCTCCTACCACCGCCCCAGGACTCAGTTTTACATTGAGGAGGGTTCCCCCCCCACATCTTAACTGGTCAATGCTGGCTGCAGACTTAATCAAAGCGGTTGGCCCCCGCCGATCCCGACCTTGCGCGGCCGAAAGACCACCGTCAGCCAGAAGCATTTGGGTTCGACGGCCGTCTGGACTGGCTCCTACGCTGCCGACAAATAGGGCATGGGCGGATATGCTCTGAAATCCCGCACAAAACGGACCGCCACGGCTATTTCGCCTCTTGACCAGTGAATCGACAAAAATGTCGCCCACGATCCGGGCCAGAGCATCTACCTCGTCAATATCGTTGCCGTACTTGGGCACTTGATTGAGGACATATTGACGGAACGGCTCTTCCCGGAAATTATCAGCTAATGCTTGGGCCAATCGGTTTAGGCTGGTGGGCCCAGACTCTAACGCCGTCTTTATCACCATGAGGGCATCGGCAACATTCGCCAGCCCTACCGCATTGATCCCTGTGTAATTATAACGGGCGCCCCCATTCTCTACAGCACGACCTTTAGATATGCAGTCATCCACTAACAAGGAGACGAAAGGCCCAGGGGCAAAGGAACCGTGGATTTTTTCCAATAGATTGTCCGCAGCCGTTTGCAGAGAGAGGAAGTATTCCACCTGTTGCCGATAGGCGTCAAGAACCTGCTCAAGAGATGCAAAATCCACAAGATTGCCCGTACGTGGCCCGACTTGTTTCCCGGTTACCGGATCCCGACCATCAGTCAAGGCAAGCTCCAGACATTTAGCCAAGTTCAAGAACCCACCGTTATAGAACCCTTGGGTCGTGCCCTGTACTTGGGGCTCCACACAACCAACCTCGGCGTAATCATACACCTCATCTTCTCGACAACCCAAGTTCTTCAAGACCCCAAAGATTACTTCGTCATTGAAATAGGCTGGCATGCCGATTCCCGCCTGCACTAGACGGGCTGCCGCCGTCAAGAATTCCTGCGGAGAACCATCGTGGATGCGCACCGACATCGACGGTTGGGGCAAGCGCAGCTCGCGGGTCACGTTCAAACATAACAGTGACAGGAGATTGGATTGGTCACCGTGGGGACCGCATCCCCCCACAATCAAATTTTGAAACATGGGATAGCCGCCAAAGGCCAAAGAACTAGCTTTGTCTCTCACCTTGTTAATCTCGTTGAATTTAATCCATAGGCATTCCAGGAGTTCCTTTTCTCTAGGGGTGTTTTCGAAATAGGGATACATATACTGGTCAAACCGTCCTGGAGAGATGGAATGACCATTAGATTCCAGCTGAATCACCAGGTGGATGAACCAGAAAGACTGGAGAGCCTCATGGAAAGAAACGGCCGGCTCAGCTGGAACTTGGCTGCAGATCCGGGCAATCTCTAGCAGTTCTTGCCGACGCTGACCCTCATGCTGCTGGGCTAGACTCAATGCCAACTTGCTGTAACGCTCGGCAAAAGCAATGACGCTTTGGCAGACTATGAGGCCCGCTTGACAAAAATCATGTTCCTCAGAGCCAACAGGGAATGACTCGGACCGGGCTTTGAGTTCGGTCATTATGTCCCGCAGCCCCCGGCGTAGGACCCGTTCGTAATCAACGGCGATATGACCGATGCCCGACGATAAACCGGTGAGGATAAAGACCAGGTGGTCTAGAGCTTCCTTTGTTCTCGGATCGATGGCCGCTAAAGCCCTGTCCTTCACAGTCTTCCCCTTCCACCAGGGCAAAACTGATTCTAATGCCTCTCTAGTCTCAGGGCTGACTGCAAACCGATCCGCCTTTCGGGCAGACAACGTAGGCAGTTCATCCAAGATCCAATCAACAGAGAACTCAGGGAATATCGGCGCCGACCGGGCCCGGGCAGCCTGGTTGCCGACAATCAATTCCTGTTCACCAATCCAAATGGACATATTCTTAAGGAGATGCTCCAATGCACGGGCCCGACGGATAATCTCTGGTTCTCCCGTCGTTTGCTTATAGCTCTCCGTAACCAACACAGCCCTCTCAGAGCAAATCGCCGGCTGACAGTTGAGCAACTGGACGCGCAAAAAAGCCCCCCTGGGGGTGATTCCTTCCTTTATCTCGTCCATAGCGATCCCCCATTTGAATGCGGGGCAGGTGAACAACCCTGCCCCGCATCGACTGTTACTGTGCCAATTCCTGGACTTTGGCAATTAGGTTGTTGCCAATGACAGGATCGTATTCTGCGTATATGTCTTCAACAGCAGCCTGGAACGGCTTGATGTCGTCAAGAGTATTGATCTTAACACCCTTATCGCTAATCTGCTTCAAACTATCATCCCACGCTTTTTCGACGTAGTCGAGCTGATATTCAGCCGCACGCCGGGCAGCCCGCAGAATACCCTCTTTGACCTCCGGGCTGAAGCTGTCAAGGCGAGCTTTGTTCATGAGGAAAACCTGTGGACAATAGGTGTGGTTGGTCAACGAGTAGTATTTGATCACATCAACCCATCCCCAGCTGATGACGCTGGCCGGATCGTTTTCACCGGCATCAACAACTCCCAATTGGAGGGATGTATACAGTTCAGACGAAGGCATTGGGGTGGGCAGCATGTTCAGGGCTCTGAAGAAGGCTAAGTAGACCGGACTCTCCATTGACCGGATCTTCATTCCCCGAACGTCCTCTACCGTGTAAATCGGTCTCACATTGTTGAAAATGCTCCGAAATCCGGCGCTCATCAGTGCCAGGGTGACAACACCGTCGTCTAGAGTTTCGTTCCGTAGGAACTCGCCCACGGGACTATCGAAAACCCGCCTTACATGAGCGTGGTCCGTGAATAGGAACGGCAGATCGAAGATCTTCATCGAAGGCGCCCAACCCAGGATATAAGTATGGGCGACACCTGCCAGGTCTATAGCTCCCGACTGAACCATCTCGGCCAGTTCCCGCTCATTGGAAGTCAGAGCACCAGAATAATATACCTTTACTTGGACTTCACCTTTGGTTTCCTCTTCGACGAAGCGAGCAAACTGGGCCCACGTATCACCGTAGAATCCTCCCTCGGGAGGCTGGCTTGTTCCCAAACGCAAAGTTACTGCAGCCAAGGCGGCGTGACTAATCGCAAACAAGGCTACGAGGCAGACCAACGCAATTCGCTTTTGCTTTTTTGACATCTCCATTCATCCTTTCCTTGCTTTGATATGTATACTGCTCTGACCAAATTAGTCGCTCGCTCTCCCCCCTTCCAGTTTATTTCATGAACAACGATGGCAGGAACGTAACCAGCGGCGGGAAATAGGCAATCAAAAACAGTACAACTATGATGCTGATCACAAAGGGAACCAAGTCCTTGGCGAATTTGTCAACAGGTAGTCCGCTGATCGCCGAACCGACATAAAGGCAAGAGCCGACTGGAGGGGTAGCTAAGCCCAGAGCCAATCCAAACACCATGGTGACTGCAAAGTGTACAGTGTCGATGCCGATCTGTCTGGCAATGGGCAGGAAGATCGGTGTGAAGATCAGGATGCCAGGGATAGGGTCCAGAAAGGTGCCTACAACCACATAAGTGATGAGCATCCCGGCGGTAATCAATGCTGGACTAGTTGTAACAGACATAATGAGCTCACCAATTGCCTCTGGTACATCGGCAATCGCCATGACCCAGCCAAGGACTACGGCCGCTCCGACGCACAGCATCACCGCCGCCAAACGACTGACTACTTCTTCACAGGCCTCTAGTAATACCGCTAAGGAAGGTGGGTTCTTGCGAACCATGATGCCGCCCACGATGGCTGCATAGACCACCGATATGTTGGCCGCTTCGGTGGGAGTGACAATTCCCCCTAAAATCCCACCCATGATAATGAGAGGCATCATCAGGGCGGGCCCTCCCTCCCAGAAAACTCTCGCTCTTTGCTTCCATGTCATCGACTCCCGCTTGGTAAATCCTTTGGTCTTATAGAGGCTAACTGCCAATTGAGCTAATCCCGACAGGACGCCGGGAATGAAGCCGCCCAAAAACAAGCGAGGCACCGAAGTGCTTGAAGCCAGGGCCGCAACCACCATCAAGTTGCTGGGAGGAATAATCACACCGATAGTCGACGACGTCACTGTCACCGCCGTTGCATAGCTTTTCGTGTAACCCTCCTCGACCATCGCGGGTATGAGCAGACTGCCTACGGCGGCAGTATCCGCCACGGCAGCGCCGGTGATGCCAGCGAAAAACATGCTCACGACAATATTCACATGGGAGAGACCGCCTCGAATATGGCCGACGACAGCCTCGGCGCACTTAATTATCTTGTTGAACAAAGGCGTCAAGGACATGAGCGAGCCCGCCAACATGAAAAACGGGATGCACAAGAGGATGAAGTTATTGGCCCCTCCAAACATTCGCTGTGGAACGATAACCAGGGGGATGCCTGGGTGAAGGAACTTCAAGGTTACCATCGCGGTAATTCCCATCGAATAGCCAATGGGCACGCCCATGAAGATCAAGAGAAACAGGAGTCCAAGGAGTAACACTGATGTTTGCATTATTTGCCACCTCCAACCCGGTGTGCTCCGGACATTCCCTCGTTCAGATACTGGGAGAAATGGGCCAACCGGTTGAAGAAGGTCAACGCAATGCCAATGGGTAGCGACCAGTAAACGTAATCAAGACGCAGCTCCATGGCAGCCGAGACTCCTCCCCGACCCATGCGAACGAATTCCAGCCCCTCCCAAAACAACATCGCCAAAAAAGCGAGACTCAAGCATTCACCGATGATCGTAATGAAAATTGCAGCCTTCGCGGGGAGTTTCTCGACGAAATAAGTAATCCGAAACTGCGCATCCTGGTTTTCAGCAATGGCGATCCCCAAGAAGATCATCCAGACAAAGATGAAACGGGAAGCCTCCTCCGACCAGGCCAGGGGGAACTGAAAAAAATAGCGGGAAAGCACCCCAATAAAGACCAATACCGTTACGGCCAACAGCATGACAGTCGTGACTAACGTATTCGCCCTATTCAGTATCCTGTTCAAGTTGCCTATTCCCCCTTACTAGTGACGTTTTCGGTGTTTTTTATTTCTTGGAAACGGGGCAAATACCTGCTTAATTATCCAACGGCCGGCGAAGAAATATTCAGCGGCAACACATGATTTTTTGATAATTCACTTTATTGGGAGGATTATGCGCCCTATATGCATAATATCTTACTCAGCTCTGCCAGCTCCTTGAAGCTGGTGCGACGGTGGGAGGTTTGAGCCATGCATAGACGCGCAACTCCGGGACGGGGGCCTTCCCGGCGGGCCGAGGGGATGCCCTGGTCGGGCGTACGGGAAATCCTTGATCTGGCACTGCAATGTCCTAATCCCATTCGTCTGGAGGTTGGGGAGCCGAGCTTTCCCACCCCAGCACACATCGTGGAAGGAGCCATGAAGGCTGCTCAGGACGGATATACCAAGTATACAGCCAATGCCGGCCTTTTCAGCTTAAGGACGGCAATCGCCAAACGTTACCACCGCCTGTACGGGGTCCAGATTGAACCGGAGCAAGTCGTCGCTACTGCGGGAGGAATTGCAGCCATCGCAACTTCTCTAATCGCCATGACCGACCCGGGGGACAGCATCCTTCTCCCCGACCCGTGCTGGCCAAACTACGAAATGCTCTGCGCTTTGCTTGGGCTTGGCGTGCAAAGATACCCGCTGCAGCCAAACGCCTTTGTCCCTGATATCGCCCAAGTGGAAGCCCAAATCGACGACCACACCCGGGTGCTAGTGATAAACAGCCCCGCCAATCCGACGGGAGCAGTGTTCGGGGAAGAGATCCTAAGAGAGCTGTTGCTGCTTGCCCAACAGTACAACCTTTTCATCCTTGCCGATGAAGTCTATGATGAGCTGGTCTTCACCTCCACACCCTACCGGTCCTTTCTCCAAGTAGCTGCCCATGACCCCCATAGGGTGATCGTTGTCAACAGCTTCTCGAAGACCTATGCCATGACCGGTTGGCGCGTGGGCTATGCCATCTGCCCGGAAGGGTTGTCAGTGACCTTAGCCCGACTTCAAGAAGCCTTCACTTCATCCCCCTGTGCGATCGCTCAAAAAGCTGCCGAGACAGCGCTAGAGGGATCCCAAGAGATTGTGACCGAGATGAGGGAGACTTACCGCAGACGCCGAGACATGTGCCTCATCGAGGCTGAGAAGCTCGGACTGAGGGTCATCAAGCCCGAGGGCACCTTCTACATGATGGTCGACATCCGCGAGTCTGCTCAACCCTCCCGGGATTTCGCCAAAGGCCTGCTTATGTCGGAATCAGTTGCGGTGGCGCCCGGTGATACCTTCGGCCCCCAGGGAGAAGGATTCATCAGAATATCCTTGGCGTCAACGGAGGAGGATCTGCGGAGGGGCCTGCAGCGAATCCATCGTTACCTGCGCAAGTCATCTGAGCAAATGTGAGAGGTGGTCATGCTATGGGAACCAAGGTATTTCGGGGAATAGCAGTGTTCCTGCTGATCTTGCTGTTGGTGCCAACTGCCCAAGGACAACGGAGCATCCTCCAAGAGATCAGCGAACGGGGAAAGATCATCATCGCCATCAACACCGGCGTGCGGCCCTTTACCTTCCGGGATGATAAAGGAGAACCGGCAGGTTTTTGCGTCGATCTCAACAGGCTCATCGGCGAGAAAATGGGGGTTGAAGTTGAATTCGTGGACTTGGACTGGGCAGGCCTGCTGCCGGCCCTCTTGGCAGGCCGGGTGGACATGATCGGCGACCGAATGTCGAACACCTTGGAACGGGCCAAGAGCGTAGCCTTCACCGACCCATATTTCCGCACAGGCACCATCGCCTACACTCGCACCAACACCCCCTTCACCTCTTGGCAAGACCTGAACGATCCTAAGATAACCGTAGGTGCAGCTTTGGGAGCAATTGGGGAAGTCCTTGCCGAGGAAAAGCTTCCCCTCGCCCAAAAGGCCGTCTTCAACTCTACGGCGGAGATGACCGAGGCGTTGATGGCCGGTCGGATCGATGCCGCCTTAGAGGATGATGTCCTCGCAGTGAGCGAGTCAGCCAAGGCTCCCGACAAGATGCGTGTGTTGGAAGGCTACCTGTATGTCGACACCTACGCCTTCACAGTCCGTCACGAGAATCCTGAGTTGCTGCGGTGGCTGAACCTGTTTTTTGAGCAAATCAAGCGTTCCGGTGAATTCGAAGCCATCTATGAAAAGTGGATCGGACCGTGGAACCCCATTCCCCAGAAACTTCTCTAATGGTTCGTTGACCCCCGGAAGCCTCCGGGGGTCCTAAAAACATCGGGGGTGCCGGTGGATGTTTGATGTGTTCCTATGGAGCATTCTCCGCAAATACACATCTGTTTTCCTGTTGGGATTCAAAAACACGTTCTGGATTTCCTTTGTCAGCATTGCCCTGGCCCTGATCGTCGGGATCTTAGTCGGTCTGGCCAAGCTTTCCCGGTTTCCTCTTGTGTCCAGACCCGTCAGCGCCTATGTGGCTTTCATCCGCTCAACACCACTCCTAGTGCAGATATACATCATTTTTTTCGGGTTGCCCCATCTGGGGATAACCATCCCGACCATCCAAGCAGGCATCCTCGCTTTGGTCCTCAACAGCGGCGCTTACATAGCCGAAATTGTCCGCGCCGGGATCCTGTCCATACCCAAAGGTCAAACAGAAGCTGCCCAGGCCATTGGGATGACGGGCCTGCAGATCAACCGTTTCATCATCCTGCCCCAGGCGCTGCGCAATGTGATCCCGCCCTTGTTAGGCCAGTTCACCTACCTGATCAAGGACACAAGTCTCTTGTCCGCTATCGGCATCCATGAACTGATCCGTGCAGCGAACGTAGTCAATTCCCGGGCGTTCCGACCTGTAGAGGCTTTCGCACCCATTTTTCTCAGCTACTTGCTGATTAACCTCATCCTGCTGTCCTTGGCCAAGATGGTAGACAGGTACACGACTGGAGGTGAGGCAAAATGGAGGTAGTCTTAAGAGTAACTCCTCACCTAATCCAGGGCATTTATTTGACACTATATCTCAGCATCGCCGGCATGGTCTTGTCCCTGCTCGTCGGTTTTATCGGCGGGATGATCCGCAGCGCTAGGGTGCCCTTGCTGTCGGCGTTATGGGGAGTACATGTGGCCTTTGTCCGCGGCACTCCATTCCTGCTCCTGATTTTCATAATATATTATGTCCTGCCGGCCTTCGGCCTTAGGCTTGGGGCTCAAAGCTCAGGCGTGTTAGGCCTCGTCCTCCACGAGGGCGCCTATATGACAGAAATCGTCAAAGGAGGCATCGATGCCGTTGACCGGGGTCAGGACGAGGCGGCTAAGGCCCTTGGTCTAACCTACATGCAGAAAATGCGGCATGTGATCCTCCCCCAGGCCATCCGCCTGATCTTGCCGCCATTGGCGGGGCAGTTTGTTCTATTGGTCAAAGCCACCTCCGTCGTATCACTAATCGGCATAACCGAGGTGACCCGGGTCGGTCAACAGCTCACCCAACGGGGTGAACACACTTTTGTCACCTTCGGGATGGTCGCCCTCTTTTACTTCCTGATCTGCTATCCGTTGGTCAGATTCTCTGACCAGATGGAAAGAAAGTTTTCCAAGTGGCTCGAGACGGCCTGAAGGGGGATGTCCATGATCACTGTGACCAAAGTAAACAAATGGTTCGGCAAGCTTCATGTCCTAAAGGATGTCAGCTTCAACGTGGCCAAGGGAGAGGTAATCGTTATCTGCGGAGTGAGCGGTTCGGGCAAGAGCACCCTCATCCGCTGCATTAACGGTTTGGAGAAAATCCAGGGAGGAACCATTACCGTTGACTCCATGAATGTACACGATCCGAAGACCGACATTAACTTGGTCCGTAAAGAGGTGGGGATGGTCTTCCAAAGCTTCAACTTGTTTCCCCACATGACCGCGTTGGAGAACCTCACCTTAGGCCCCCGGGAAGTCCGCAAGATGCCAAAGAGCCAAGCGGACCAGATAGGCCTCGAGTTGCTCGCTCGGGTGGGGCTTGCAGACAAAGCCCATTCCTACCCGGCTTCCCTGTCCGGCGGCCAGCAGCAGCGGGTGGCTATAGCCCGAGCACTAGCCATGCAGCCAAAGGTGATGCTGTTTGATGAGCCCACATCGGCCCTGGACCCAGAGATGATCAAAGAAGTCCTTGACGTGATGATCCAACTGGCCGATGATGGGATGACCATGCTGGTGGTTACCCATGAAATGGGTTTTGCCCGGAAGGTGGCCCATCGGATAATCTTCATCGACGGAGGAACCATCGTCGAAGAGGCCCCTCCCGATGCCTTCTTCACCGAACCGACGCAGGAAAGAACAAAGAGGTTTTTGGAGCAAATCCTTCCTGTATAGACCGTCGATCAGACCCGTGGGCCCGACCGACGGTGTTGGTTCTATAGGGCTTGTCCAAAGCGACGGCCAAAGTCCCGGCAAACATCGAGGGCATCGGCATCTGGCATCCACAAGACCCGGCAGCCCTCATCGACCACTTCAAATCCTGCTTCCTCCAGGTCCTCCGTTATTAGCTTGACGCTTTCACCGCTCCATCCATAACTTCCGAAAGCAGCCGCCTTCTTGGCGCTGAACCTCAGCCCCCTGATCATTTCAAAGAATGCACCGACGGAAGAGAGATAACGTCGATTGATCGTTGGGGAGCCAACCAAAACCGCCTTAGAACGGAAAACCTCAGTAATGATGTCGTTCTTGTCCTCTTTGCCCGCATTCATCAGCTTGATCGTTGCCGAGCCATCAGTCTCTTGAATGCCCTTGGCGATGGCTTCCGCCATCTTCCGGGTGGAATTCCACATGGTATCGTAGACGATGGTAATTTGGTTTTCTTGATAGCTATCAGCCCATGCCAAGTACTTCTGCACTATTTGCATCGGCTCCCTTCGCCAGACAACACCATGGCTGGGGCAAATCATGTCCACCGGCAACCCAAGATCCAACAGTTCATGGATCTTCTTAGTGACTTGACTGCTGAAGGGCGTCAGGATATTGGCGTAGTACTTGATGGCTTCGGCAAACAGTTCACATTGATCGACCAGATCGTTGTACAACAGCTCAGTGGCATAATGTTGTCCGAAGGCGTCATTGCTGAACAGAATGTTCTCGCCGGTCATGTAAGTAAACATGGAGTCGGGCCAATGGAGCATCGGGGCCTCGACGAAGACCAGGCTTGTGCTGCCCAGCTGGAGAGTATCGCCGGTCTTGACAGGAACGAAATTCCAGTCCTGATGATAATGCCCCTGGAGTGACTTGATACCGTTTCTAGTGCAGTAGATAGGCGTATCTGGAATCTCCCTCATCAGCATCGGCAGGGCGCCGCTATGGTCGATCTCCGCATGATTGATGATGATGTAGTCGATTGCGTCTAAATCCACCGTCTGCTTGAGGTTGGCGACGAATTCTTCGGCAAAGGGCAGCCAAACGGTGTCGATAAGGACCGTCTTTTCGTCCCTCACCAAGTAGGAGTTGTAGGATGAACCCCGCCAAGTCGAGTATTCCTCGCCATGGAACGTGCCGAGCTCCCAGTCTACTTTACCAACCCAGGATACTCTATCAGTTATTTTCTTGGTCATTTGCATCGGCAAAACTCCTCGGTATGTAATTTACATGGACAAATGCCCTGTTAGATCTTCCCCAATTTCAAGAATGGCACGCCGGAGAACTTCTGTCAGCAGGGCTCCATCTTCCTCGTCAAAGATGAAAGGCGGGCTTATCTGCAAGTGATCGCCGGCAAGCCTAGGAGCCGTCCCTTGCACCCCGGGGATAACGATGACCCCTAGTTCCATAGCCCGTTCGGCAACTCGTTGGGCAAAGCCGATCTCCCTCGGGAATGGCTCCTTTGTTGCTTTGTCCTTGACCAGTTCGACGCCCAAGAGCATTCCCTTGCCCCGAACTTCGCCAACGTAGGGCAGATCTAAGAGCCCCGCGAGTCGCTGAAGGAGAATCGCGCCCATTTCAGCCGAGCGCTGAATGAGGTTGTGCTTTTGAATATACTCCTGAACAGCATCGCCAATGGCACAGCTTAGGGGATGCCCCGTGTAGGTATGACCGTGATAAAAAACCTTCCCTTTATCCCAAAAGGTACGCCACACCTTTTCCGAGATAATGACCGCGCCCAGCGGTGCATATCCCCCGCTGAGGGCCTTGCCGGTAGTGATAATATCCGGGACAACATCCCAATGGTCGATGCCGAAGTTCTTCCCAGTCCGCCCAAGGCCGGTGATGACCTCGTCGGAGATCATTAGGATATCATGTTCATCACAAATGGAGCGGATGATGGGATAATACTCGGGCGGAGGGGTTACTGCCGTGGCCGACGTCCCGATGATCGGCTCAGCCATGAATCCAGCGATGGCCTCCACACCCTCTAGATGGAGGACCCGTTCCAGTTCCCAGGCACACTGAACGCGACACTCGGGATATGTCTTGCCCAAGGGGCAGCGATAGCAGATGGGGGCGCATATATGGGGGAAACCGAGGAGCAACGGCAGGAAAGGCTCCCGCCACTGGGTTCGTCCGGTGATGGACAAGGCTCCAATAGTGTTGCCATGATATCCTTGCCACCGGCCAACAAATTTGTATTTTCCTCCTTTTCCTCTCGCCAAGTAATACTGCCGGGCCAACTTGAGAGCTGTCTCTGTAGCTTCCGAGCCGCCACAGCAGAAGAAGACTTTGACCTCGCCCATGCCTTTCGGGGCCATGGCGGCCAGCTTGTTGGCCAGGTCTATTTGGGGTCGGGAAGTGCCGGTTCCGCTGTAGGCAAAGGCAAGCCGCCTTGCCTGCCTAGCTGCCACCTCAGCGATCTCCTCAACGCCGTGGCCGATGTTCACTACCGCAATGCCGCCTGCGGCATCCAGATAGCGGTTCCCCTGTTCATCAAAGAGGTAGACTCCATCCCCCTGGTCCATGATCGGATAGTCCCTTGTCATGTCGCGATAAAATACTGGACTCTTTTCGGGATAATCTAACACGTGTTCCCCTCCTTCTGGTTGAGCTTGACCAATATCCTGCCTTTGCTGTCCCTTAGCAGCAGCGCCCACCCCTTCTCCCTAATCCTTGATTTCAACGATTAACTCAACTTCCACCGGAGCCCCGAAGGGCAGTTCCGCCACCCCCAAAGCGGCCCTTGCATGCTGTCCTCTCTCACCGAAGACTTCCAGGAGCAAATCGGATGCTCCGTTGATCACCCGGGGCTGCTCGCCGAACCCTTCAGCGGAGGCAACGTATCCAGTGACCTTGACGACGCGCTTGATTCGATCGAGGCTCCCCAAAACAGACTCCAGGCAGGCCAAGCAGTTTAGAACCGCAACCCTGGCCGCCTGATAGGCTTCTTCAGGGCTCACTTCCCGCCCTACCTTCCCTTTTACTGTAAGTACGCCGGCAACAGTGTTGGTCTGACCAGAGGCGAAGGCCAACTTGCCCGCAACAACGGCCGGCACATAGGACGCAGCCGGTTTGGGCGTTGGTGGGACTTCTAGGCCCAGCTGAGCAATACGATCGTAGACAGACATGGCTTAGGCTCCCTTCTGATTACAAATTACTCTTGAATCCCATCAGACAAACCCAGACCAGCTCTCCCATCAGGACTATCTCTCGCCGCTATAGCTGGCCCGAGTCTTTGCTGTCGGCCAATGTTCAGGACCGCCGAGACAACCCCATCCTATCCGAAGTCTTTTTGAGTTTTGAATCGCGCTTCTTTGTTTGAATTCTTCGGCGCCTCAGTTCCATTTCCTGCGCCAGTTGTTCACACGGGTATATGAGCTAACAAATAGGGAGGAACCCCACGGCTCCCCCCTTGGCAAGCTTTCGTCAAGCGACGAATCACTAGATCTGGTGTCTGTTCTTCATCGACTGATATACCCTCTGGACGGCAAGCTCAACCCCAGCCCGGCACAGATCGATGTCCTGCTGCTCGGCGACGGCCAACGCCGCTCTGAGAGCGTTCTCCAGTTTATGCCTGATCACATCGAAGACGTCTTCCTTGGTCCGCCGCATCGCGGTCAGAGAGCGGGAGTATTCCTCCATGGAAGCTACTAC
>JAAYLE010000158.1 GCA_012522085.1 Bacillota bacterium
TCAATCTTATCGATGACTTTCGTCTCGCCGGCAATCAGGCGCGCATAGCTGCCCGTTGCGACGACTATCGGGCTGCCGGCGAGCTCTTCCTGCAACCTAGCCACCAACTCCTCCACCATCCCGACGTAGCCGAAGATGATCCCCGCTTGCAGGCTGCTGACGGTGTTCTTCCCAATGGCTCGGGCAGGACGGACTAAATCGATCCGGGGCAGTTTGGCTGTCTGGAGGAAGAGGGCCTCGGCGGCGATCCAAATCCCCGGGGCGATAGCACCGCCCAAATAAGCGCCATCCCGGGAAATGGCGTCAAAACTGGTAGCCGTGCCGAAATCCACTACAATGGCAGGAACTCCGTGGTGATGGACGGTGGCTACCGCATTGGCGATCCGATCGCTCCCTACCTCCTTCGGGTTTTCATAATGTATCGGTATGCCCGTCTTGATACCAGGTCCCACAACCAAAGGCCTGGTACCCAAGTAGCGGTGCACCATGGCCTCGAAAGCATGCCTGATGGGCGGCACAACGCAGGAGACGACCACTCCCCGGATTTCATCTCTGTCAATTCCACCGGCGCTGAACAGTGACAGAAGACAGCTCCCCATTTCGTCCTCCGTGCGACGGCTGTCCGTCTGGAGCTTCCAATTGCCAATGAGGTCTTTTCCCCGGAAAAGACCCAGCACTGTATGAGTATTGCCGATATCGACCGCTAAGATCATTTCCTCGCCCCCGTTTCAAGAAATGCCGCGCCTTTACCAGCGGGGCTCAAAGCCGGTGAAAGAGCCTTCGGCGTTCTGCCATTCCACCTGGACTTCTTCAATCCGAGCCCTGAGAGGACCTGTCCGCAAGGCCTTCAAGAAAAAGCGCAGGATTTCCTCAGGGCCCTCAGCCACAACCTCAACACTGCCATCGTAGAGATTGCGTACATATCCCTTCACCCCCAAAGCCCGAGCGTGACGGCAGACGAAGGCCCGATACCCAACTCCTTGGACGATCCCGTAGACTTTGGCTTTAAGCCGCGATCCCACTTTGCCACCCCCCGTAGACAGCCTTGCCGCCATTGTTTCCTTTATGAAGTAGCTTTTCCTCTTACGGCTGAACTCCTGTTGCCATGGAGAAAACGAAGCCCAGGCGACCAGTCAAGGAGGATCTGTGCCGCGGGAAAAGTAACCGAAGGCACAAGCTAGCCCCAATAGAGGCAGGAATTTTCCTCTCAAGAAAGAATCCATCAGTTGGCTGTTGGTCCCTTTTTCCGCGGGCATCCACTTTCGAACAGGAATCTGCGCCGCTACAGTTCCCGGCACACTCATCCAGGAGAATGGTAAAGATAGTGTCATGACACAAGGTCATCGCTTTGCGGCAGATTCCAAATAGGGGAGGGAAGTATCTTGCTCTATGAGAAATATCGAAAGATAGCTAAAGAGATGATCCATGCCGCCGTGAAAGCGGCCGATCCGACCGAGGCAATCAAGCGCAACGTATCCGTTGATGGCGATACTCTCCGCATCTGTGACCTGGAGCTTAAGCTATCCGAGTTTGACCGGGTTCTCCTGTTTGGCATCGGTAAAGCTTCTACCCCCATGGCCAGGGCCTTTGAAGAGATCCTTACGCCCGACGACGGACTGGTGATCACCAAAGCCGGCGATGAGATCAACTTAGTGGAGCTGAAGAGCGTACCGGTTTATCAGGCCTACCATCCAGAGCCCCGGGAGATTAATGTGGAGGTCTCCCGCAAGATCGTAGACATGGTTGAGGATATCAAGCCCGAGGAAAAGGTGCTCGTCATCTTCATGATCTCAGGCGGCGGCTCCGCCCTCTTCACAGTCCCCGCCGAGGGAATTAGCGTCGATGACATGTTCAAGCTAAATCAAATCATGATGAAGTGGGGCGGCAACATTTATCAGATTAACACCATCCGCAAGCACGTCTGCGAGGTGAAGGGCGGACGCTTCGCCCGGCTGTGTTCGGAAAAGGGAGCAACGTTAGTCTCCCTGATCCTCTCGGATGTGGTCGGAGATGACCTGAGCGTCATCGCCTCCGGTCCCACCTACAAGGA
>JAAYLE010000159.1 GCA_012522085.1 Bacillota bacterium
GCCTGCTCAGGAACCAGTAAGATCAAAGGAGGACCGATGGGGCTTTCTTCCAGGGACTTTACGATTTGGTCCAAGCACAGCTTTGTCTTGCCGGAGCCGGCGCGGCCGAGGACAAGTTGCAGGCCCATCCTATCTCCCTCCTTTGAAAGTGGCAATTATACCATTAGGGATGAAAACCCAAATCCCTGCCGAGATCCACCCAGCCCCGGTAGACCAGGCTGGCCGTCCCCGTCAGGTAAACATCCTCCAGGCATTCGACCAGCAGCTCTCCTCCAGGCATGAGGACCCTCACCTGCCGATCGGCCAGCCCCAATCGGAGGGACACTAACGCGGCGGCACAGGCGCCGGTGCCGCATGCCATGGTAGCGCCTACGCCCCGCTCCCAAACGACCACCGCCAGCCGATCCCGGGCGATGACCTGGACGAACTCCACGTTAGTCTTTTGGGGGAAAATCGGATGTCGTTCCAGCCTAGGTCCAAGCCGGGCCAGATCCACCATTCCCAGATCGGGCACATGGACGATGCAGTGGGGATTGCCCAGGGAAACGCAGGAAACCTCCAGGAGACATCCTCCCAGCATGATTGGCTCTTTTAGGACTAGGGACTTGTCGCTCAGGACGGGTATTTGTCCCGGATCCCATTCGGGCCGGCCCATCCCCGCGCGGATCAGGCCGCCAGGCAGGATCGAAACCTCCCTGGGCCCCGCGAGGGTATGGATGGTCGCCTTGGCCTTCCCTTTATCCGTTTCTACCAGGTAGCGGGCGGCACAAAGCAGCGCATTGCCGCACATGTCGGCTTCGCTGCCATCGGCGTTGAAGATGCGCATGGCGAAGGAGTCTCCCCTTGAGCTTAGGAAGAGGAGTCCGTCGGCGCCAATGCCATGTCGCCGGTCACAAAGGCGCCGGGCCAGCTCCCCTCCTCGCGAGGGAATGATTTCGTTTCCGTACACAAGGATGAAGTCGTTGCCTAGCCCGTGCATCTTGATGAATTCCAAAGACCTTCTCTCCCCGAGCCCGCGGCTCTCTGCCGATGGGGCTTAACTCATCATATGAACCGGGCCGGGGGAAATTGTGCCCCTGGGAGAGGCGATCTTGGCGATGAAGAAGTGTTCCATGGGCGAGAGTTCCAGGAGGACGGCGCCTAGTGGGGAACAATGAAGGACCCCGGGAAAACTGATTCCCGGGGCTACCAGGGGATAGTGAATGTGGCCTGTTGCCGAGAGGCCACTAGGTCCCAGCGCGCGTCGTTCTTTTGGGACCTAAAGGATTATGCTTGCGCGAGCATAACGCCTTTGCCAGTTGATTCGTCATCAGGGATGAAACTCCTCCCCGGGGGGAAAAATATTTTTCCGTTACTCCTTGGTGTACTTTTCAATAACCTTCATCAACTCGTCGATGACTTCATCCCCCGCTCCTTCGCGTACAGCCCTGGTCACGCAGCCATGGACGTGGCCCTCGAGCACCATCATCCCTACCTTATGCAAGGCGGCCCTGGTGGCCGCAACCTGGATCAAGATGTCTAAACAATACTGGCCCTCTTCGATCATCCGGGCGATTCCTTTGACCTGGCCCTCGATCTTGCGCAAGCGACGGATGAGCTCCTGCCGCTTTGCTTCATAAGTATAGATAGTCTCCATCCTCCTTCCTCAGGATCACATCAACTTCCCGTACTAGTCCCCCTTGGATATAAAATCCCCGCATGACCGGCGGATCTAACGATACGATCAGGTAGCAGACAGGGTAGAAAGCAAGTTCAATGTCCTTAGGGGA
>JAAYLE010000160.1 GCA_012522085.1 Bacillota bacterium
AGAACCTGGGGTCCATCGAACTTGTCCGGTTCGTCAATCCCGCGGGCCTGCAAAGCTTCGGCCGCAACCTGATGCTGGCCACCGCCGCATCGGGCGAACCCATCCTGGGGACCCCGGGCCTTGAGGGCTTCGGCGCCATCGCCCAAGGGTATCTTGAGATTTCCAACGTAGTCGTCGTTGAGGAGATGGTGAACATGATCATCGCCCAGCGGGCCTACGAGACCAACTCCAAAGCCATCCAAGCCTCCGATGAAATGCTCCAGACGGCCAATAACCTGAGGCGATAGTGGAGGTGGTCTAGATTGAAGTGGGCGGCGATTTGGGCTTTGGCTCTGCTAGTGTTGTGCTCGTCCATTGCTTTGGCTGGGGAAGGAGCCGTCATTTCCCTGCTGGAGTCGGCCGTCGTCCCCGGCGGGGACATAGCCCTCCGCCAAATAGCCCACATTGAGGGGCCGCCGGAGGTCGGCGAAGTGGTAGTGGGCCGGGCGCCCTTCCCGGGCCAGAGCCGACGGGTGCACCGGGGCTACGTGCTGGTGCGCCTTCGCCAGGCGGGCATCAAGGACGCGGTGGTCGTCGGGGCCGAAGAGGTCGAGGTGAGGACTGAGCTTGAGGCGGCGGCAGAGGAGCCCGTCCAAGTCCTCGTCGCCGCGGTGGACATTCCCTACGACGAAATCATCAGCGAAGATATGCTGCAGGTGGATGTCCTGCCCGCAGGTCAAACTCCTTCCGGGGCCCTAAAGGACCTGGAGGAGGCGGTGGGCAAGCGCTCGACCAGGATGCTTAGGGCAGGTTCGGTCCTGACCGACGCGGTGCTCGACGCGCCCCCGCTGATCTATCGAGGCCAGCAGGTTGAGATTCTGGCCAGGGTCGGCGATGTATCCGTCAGCGCCCCGGGCATCGCCAGGGCCGACGGGCGCCGGGGCGAATTGATCCCAGTCGTCAACTCCCTTTCCAACCGGATAGTTCAGGGGGTCGTTCTCGATGGGGAAAGGGTGCTGGTGAAATAGGTGGTGAAGGAATTGTCCAGAGCCGCAATGTACTTAACTGTTGTTTTCCTTTGCCTGTCTTTGAGTCTAGGTGCGGGGGCTTCCTCTTTGTGGAGCACGTCCCGCTCGATGTATACGGAGACGAAAACCAGGCAGGTGGGCGATTTAATCACTTTGGTGATCGTGGAAAGCTCCCAGGCGGTCCAAAGGGCGGAGACGTCGATGGGACAAAGTAGTGAAGTCTCCGTCAAACCCGGCGGAGGGATCCTGTCCAGCCTGCTCCCCTTCCTGAAGCTGGGGGGCGGAGATCAGGCCAAAGCCTCGGGCCAGACTACCAGGGGCGGGGCCCTCACGGCCCAGATCACCACCCGGGTTGTTGAGGTGCTGCCCGGTGGAAATCTGCGCATTGAAGGACGGCAGCTCATCACTATCAACGATGAAGAGCAGGAGCTGACGGTATCGGGCATCATCCGCCCCGAGGACATCACCCGGGACAACAAGATCTTGTCAACCTATGTTGCCGATGCCGACATCCGCTTCACCGGGGCGGGACCTTTGGGTGAGAAGCAAAAGCCGGGACTACTTACGAGGTTGTTCAACTGGCTGTTCTAATGGCGGAGGTGAAGCCGTTGCCTAAGAAGCTAATCAGCGCTGCCTTGTTGATCCTGGCCCTGTCCGGGATCGTACTTGGCAGCGATGGACCCCAAGTTGGGATCATTCCTGCCGAGCCCCTCGTCCGGGTGAAGGACATCGCCCGGGTGCAAGGGGTGCGGGACAACCAGCTGGTGGGCCTGGGCCTGGTGGTGGGGCTCGCCGGGACGGGGGATGGACGGGGGACCCTGGCCAATGTCCAGATGGTGGCCAATATGCTGGCCAACTTCGGCGTCCCCGTTGATGCCCGCTCCCTGCGCACCCGGAACGTGGCCGCGGTGATGCTGACCGCGAACCTGCCCGCCTACGTTCGTCCTGGAGATCGGATCGATGTGACCGTCTCCTCCCTGGGCGACGCCCGGAGCCTGGAGGGGGGCTACCTGCTCCAAACCCCGCTGGAGGCCGCTAACGGACAGGTTTATGCGGTGGCCCAGGGACCGGTCTCCGTCGGCGGCTTCAGTGCAGGAGCAGGCGGGGCCTCCGTCCAAAAGAACCACCCGACGGTAGGCATAGTCCCCAATGGTGCCATCGTCGAAGCGGAGGTGCCCACCTCTTTCCTGTCGGGGGATGAGATTACCCTCCTCCTCCACCGACCGGATTTCACCACCGCAGCCCGCCTGGCCAAAGCGGTGGATGAAGCCTTTGGCCAGCCGGTGGCCGAAGCGGTCGACCGGGCTGCGGTCCGGGTGAAGGTCCCCTCGGCCTACGAACACGATGTGGTGGGCTTCGTCGCGGCGGTGGAAGAAGTCGTCCTCCGTCCCGATGCTCCTGCGAAAGTGGTCATCAATGAACGGACGGGGACCATCGTCATGGGGCACCATGTCCGGATCAGCACCGTGGCCGTTGCCCACGGCCCCCTGCGGGTCAGGGTCCAGCCCCGGGTGGAAGTGCACCAGCCGCCCCCGCTGAGCTCGGGGGAGACGGTCAAGGTTGAGACTCCGGAGCTGGAAGTGGAAGAGGAAGACCGGGCGCTTAATGTCCTGCGCAGCGGGGCCGATGTGGAGGAGCTGGTGGCGGCGCTGAACGCCATTGGAGCCACTCCCCGGGACATCATCGCCATCTTGCAGGCCATCAAGGCCGCCGGCGCCCTCTACGGGGATTTAGAGATCATCTGAGGGGAGGAGAAGGCATGGTGACGCCGCGAGTTAGCTTATCGGCCGCGGATCTGTGGCTGGGACGACAAACCAGGACCTCTAATGGCGCCTTTGCCAAGGAACTTGCCAAGGCTGAGGCCGAGCTGGACGAGGTCCAGCTGAAGGAGGCCGCAGTGGAGATTGAGGCCATCTTTTTCCAGCAGCTCCTTGTGCAGATGAGGCGGACCGTCCCCAAAGATGATCACTCCCAGGATTTCTGGCACGACCTTTACGATGTGGAAATGGCCCGGTTGATGGCCGAAAGGGGCGGTCTAGGCCTGGGAGACATGATTATCGCCCAACTGAAAAAATAGTGTGCAAGGTCCGGGGGGAGGCTTTCTCCCCGGCCATGTTTGTTCCTCCAGAAGTTTCCCTCCCTCGCCCGGCCAGGCAGGCAGGACTCCCCTTACTGATCTAGAACATTTAACAGGATCGCAGGATTGGCGGCGGCCTCCTGGCTGCATCATCCTGCCAGATTTGGCCATAATAACGTAGGTGATTGGGCTTAGCCTATGAGGAAGGATGGGCGTAATGGATAAAGATGGGAGAATTAGGCTGGGGGCTTGCCTGGCAGTCCTCCTGTTGGGGTGGCTCGTCGTGGCGAGCCCTGCCTTTGCCGAGGAGGAGTTCTGGCCGCAGGAGATGCTGTATCCAGGACTCAAAGGCATCTGCAAGACGGTGATTGAAGGGGAAACGATCGAAGAGCTGGACGTGGAAGTAATCGCTGTACTGCCTGATCAAGGCCCCGCGGGGGATCTGGTGCTGGTGCGCCTCGGCGGTCCATTGGTGGAGGAGATGGGGGGCGTGGGGGCCGGGATGAGCGGCAGCCCCATCTTTTTCGAGGGGAAGCTCGCGGGGGCCATCGGGTACGGCTTTGACTACACCGATCATCGGCTCGCGTTGATGACGCCCATCGAAGATATGCTGCCCCTGCTGGACTACCTGCCCCGGCCTGTGGACCTGGAATTGGAGCTCCCCTACGTCCCCTACAGGACTCCCTTGCTGGTATCGGGCCTCAGCAGCCGGGCCGAATCTCGCCTTCGGTCCCTCCTTGCCCGGGAGGGTTTGGAGGTGCTGAGCCTGCCGGGTGGCGGCCCCGCTCCTTCCGGGAAGACATCCTTGGAGCCCGGGAGCGCCTTCGCTGTGCAGCTCATGCGGGGCGATTTGAACATGAGCGCTCTGGGGACTATCACCTACGTCAAGGACGGGGAGTTTTTGGCCCTGGGCCACCCGTTTCTCAACAAGGGCGATGTGAGCTTTTTGCTTAGCGGAGCCCGGATCCACCGGACCGTATCCAGCCTTGCCCTCCCCTTCAAACTAGGTTCGCCCACCGAACCCTTGGGGACCGTCCATCAAGACAGGGGAGCGGGGCTGGCGGGGCGGCTGGGGACGCTGCCGCCCATGATTCAGTTGGAAGTGGAGACGGAAGACAGGGATCGGGGGTTGACGCAGGTTACCCGGGCGGAAATAGTGGGCGATTCGGGTCTTAGCCTTTCCCTGATCGGGACAGGCCTGCTGTCGGCCCTCGACAAGGGGATTGACCGCATCGGTCCTGGCACCGCCTGGGTGGAGATGCGCATCGAGGCGGAGGGGATGAGCGACCCGTTGGTGCGCAAGAACATGTTCTACAGCGGGACGGACATCTCGGCCCAAGCCCTGCTGGAGGCGATCGAGGCCGCCCATCTGATCGAGGAAAACATTTTTGAACCGGTGACGATGAAGGGCGTTTACCTGAAGGCTTCGATCCAGCAAAGCCGGGAGACTGCCCATATCATCAAGGCTATCCCGGCGAAAGAAAAGGTTCAGCCCGGCGAGCGGGTCGATGTGGAGATAATCCTCCGGCCCTTCCGCAAGCCGCCCAAATCCATTAGGATCGAACTGGAAATCCCCGCCGACGCCCAGCCGGGCATGCTGCCGGTGACGGTCCGGGGCGGCGGCAGCTATTACTTCTATGCCCTGGAGGATCCCTTCCACAACCTGGAGCCCGTTGACTCTGGGGCCGGGCCCGACGGGGAGTGGAGTCCGCCCACCAATCTGGAAAGCTTTGAGAAGCTCCTGCATGAATTCCTGGAGCGGGAGACGAACAATGAACTTATCGTCGAGTACTTGCCTTTCTATGAGACCTATGGGGAGCTGGAGGCCTTTGAAGGGCCTGAATCATCCCTCCATTCCCTGACCGGCGGCCCTGAAGGGGGGAGCAAGCGGCGGACAGGGATAGAGGAGAAGAAGGATGGGCCCCTGGGGGATGAGCGGGAGCCGATCAAGATCCGGGAAGCGACTGATTATGTGGTGGAAGGCTCCCACACCTTCGATCTGATCGTTGAGCTGCCCGAAGAAGAGCCCGAAACCCCCCGGGTCCAGCCACGGGAGGAGTTTCGCCAGGTGAAATAGGGCGGAGGAATATTGCTCTCTTGCTAGGAATTGCCCTCCGGGGACGGCAGGATTCATCCCGGGGAGGGAGAACTCTTGATGGAGTGTTAAGGGGTCGAGTTGAATAATTTTGCCAATAACAACACAAAATAGCAGGGGCCAAGGTGGAACTTGCCGAGGAGGGGAGCATAGTTGGCGGACAGGAAAAGGATGAGATTATTAGTACTGATTTGTCTAATCTTGATCATGGCCCAACCGGCTGCTGCGGCGACCATTGAGATCAAAGACATAGTCATTGAGGGCAACACCCAGGTGGAAGAGGAGCTCATCCGCGGAGCCATCACCCAGACCCAGCTAGGGGGGCCGTTCAGCGAAGAAGCCGTCAAAGCCGACCTGCAATCGATCGCTGATCTAGGCTTTTTCCAGGATGTGGGGGCCCGCTTGAATGAAGTGCCTGGTGGAGCCCAGGTCATCTTCCGGGTAGTGGAAAACCCCACCGTCCGGGATGTGGTTGTGGAAGGGAGCACCATCCTGTCATCGGGAGAGGTGGCCAAGTATCTAGGGGTGGAGCCGGGCCAGGTCCTCAACGTCCTTTCCTTGAGTGAAGGGCTGAAGGGGATGGCCGACCAGATTTTTAATGACCACGGAGTGGCTCTGCGGCCCGCAGACTTGGAGATTACCGATGACGGCGCCATTAAGCTGAAGGTGGTCGAGACCAGGATCGCCGCCATTGAGATTGCCGGCAACGAGAAGACGAAAGATGAGGTCATCCGCCGGGAGCTCCGGATAAAGCCGGGGGACATCCTGGAGATGAGCAAGGTCTATGAGAGCTTAAGACGGGTCCTCATGCTGGGCTATTTCGATGAGGTCAAACCCCGGTTTTCCGATGGACCCGACCCGGATCAGACAGTCCTCACCGTCCAGGTGACGGAGCGGAAAACGGGCAGCGCCCACTTTGGCGCCGGCTACAGCTCCGTCGACGGCTTCATCGGGTATATCGAAGTGGCCGATAAGAACTTCCTGGGGAAGGGCCAAGAGGTGAACATTCGCTGGGAGTTCGGTCAGAACAAGAATACTTATGATCTGGGCTTCTACGAGCCCCATCTGGATGCGAAGGGCACATCCTTCGGCTTCAATGTCTACAACCGGGCTTACAAACGCACTACTCTCAAGGACATAGACTACACCGATCGGCGCACCGGCGGCAGCCTCACCTTGGGTCGTCCCTTGGGAGATTACACCCGGGGGCTGGTGAAGTTCAAACTGGAGAACACCAGGCTGGAATACGAAGACGCAGATACCGATCTTGAGGATAAAGAAAGCAGCCTGCGCAGCGTGACCTTGTCCGCCTTGACCAATACTACCGACCATCCCTTCTACCCCAGCAAAGGCTTCAAGAGCCGGCTGTCGGCGGAGTTCGCCGGCAAGGTGCTGGGCGGCGATGAGGAGTTCATCAAGTACGAAGGGGATTTTGCCAAGTATCTGGGGCTGTCGGAGAAGCACACCTTGGCCTTTCGGGTCAGCACCGGCACCAGCACCGGCGAACTGCCGGAGCATGAGTACTTCTGGGTCGGCGGCGCCGATACGGTCCGGGGCTACAAGTACGGTGAAAGCCGCGGCGACAAGATGCTGGTCATCAACGGGGAATACCGGTTCCGGCTGGTGGATGCGGTCCAAGGCGTCGTGTTCATGGATTTCGGCAACGCCTGGGAGGACGAGTCCATGGACCTGACCGACTTGATGCGGGGCTATGGGGCCGGGATTCGGCTGGACACCCCCCTGGGGATTATTCGCATCGACTACGGCATCGGTGAAGACGGAGGACAGACTTATTTCAGCTTCGGCCAATCCTTCTAGGAGTTTGGAAAAAAGGACTGTCCCCCGGGTACTTTGAGGGAGACATTCCAGGAAAGGATGAATTGCATGCGGATGAACAAAAGGTTGCTGGGTTTGGTGGTCTTGACGGCTGTGCTCCTCGCTGCGGCCGCTAGCAGCTGGGGCAAGGGAGCGGTGGACGTGGGCTACGTCAACTCCCAGGTATTGCTGGACAAGTACGTCATCCCGACGGTTGAGCCCATTTTGACCGAAGAGCGCGAGCAGCTCCAGACGCAGTTCGATGAAACCACCGGTGAGATGGACATGGAAGAGAAGCGCAGAGTCTTCGATGAGTACCAGGCCAAGCTGGACATGCGGCGCCAGGCCCTGGTGGAGGAGGCCCTAGGTCGAGTGCGGGCGGCCATTCAGGAAGTGGCCGTTGCCGAAGAGGTGGACATGGTCCTCGATTACCAGGTGGTCCTCTACGGAGGACGGGATCTGACGGAGCAAGTCCTGGCGAAGCTGGGTTTGTAGCCTGCGCTGCGTACTGAAAGCAGCGACCATGGGGCGGTCTTGGCAGGGAGCTTTCCTCCCTTCTGAGCCCGCCCTTTTCCTTTGACCGATGGGCGGGGACGATCAAAGAAACCCTCGGAGATGGGCATAATACCAGTTCGAGGGGGAATGGACATGAACTGGCGACGAAGCTGGCCCATCATGGCAGCCTTTCTCCTGGGGGCGCTGCTGGGGCTTTGGCAAGGTTCAAGGGGTCAGGTGGGGATGGTGGACCTGGATCGGATCATGGCCGAAAGCCCGCGAGCCCTCGCGGCGGACCGGGAGCTTGCGGCCAAGTACGAGGCGCTTTCCCAAAGGCTGGAGGAGGAGCTTGCCCTCCTGGCCGATGATGAGCGGGAGGCTCGAGAGTCGGAACTCTTTGGCGAATACTTGCAGCTGAAGATGGACCTGGAGGGACTCCTGGCTAAAGACATCGATGCCGCCATCGATGAAGTGAAGCGCAGGCGGGGCATTAGGGTGGTGGTCTACAGGGATGCGGTGAAGATCGGGGGAGTTGACATCACCGATGAGGTCATCCGCCGCCTCGACTAGCTGGAAAAAGTTGCCCGCGCTTTGAGGAGAGGAAAAGGGGAGCAGGCCGTAGAATGTACTCGGGGAATTCCATAGTTGCCTAGAACATGGGAGGAATGACAAATGCGGGTGAAAAAGTCCCGAGTGGCATTGTTTGTTTCCATTGGTTTGCTTCTCTTGTGCGGGGCGGCCATGGCCAAAGGGGTCATGGGCGGGACTGGCCTTTTCAACATCCCCTCGGCGGATGTGGTTGGCACCGGGGCCCTCAGCCTGGGCTTCCGCCAGTGGGGAGGGGATGGCGTTGCCACCCTTAATTACGGCTTCCTGGACAACTTGGAGGTAGGCGCATCCACCCTCAATCCCCAGAGGGGCGAAACGGAGCTGCTGGGCCATGTGAAGCTGCAGCTGGCTCCGGAAGACCGGGATATGCCGGCCTTGGCCGTCGGCCTGCAGGGCGACTCCTATTACGTTGCCGCGAGCAAAGAGCTGTACCATGGCCTGCGGGGCCATGTGGGCCTGGGCTCCGGCCGGTTCGACGGACTTTTCCTGGGAGCCAGCGTCGTCCTCAATCCGGTGAGCATTACAACTGATAAGAGTTCTTGGTCCTTGCCGGTAACGACCTTGATGGCCGAATACGATGGCCAGCATCCCAACGTGGGCCTCAAGCTGGGATTCACTCCCGAGCTGGAGCTCAGCGTGGCGGCTAAAGATTTGAAGGAGCTGAATCTGGGGGTGGGATTCACCACCAGGTTCTAAGGGGACCAAAGGAGGGTTTCCTTTGCCGAAACGACTGATCGCGTGCTTGATGGTGCTCGCCTTGTCCATGTCCGCACGGGCCTGCGTTGGCAGCCGACCCTGGGGCATGGGCGGGGCCTTCGTGGCCGTGGCCGATGACGGCGCCGCCGTCTACTGGAATCCCGCGGGCCTCATCCAGCTTCAAGACAAGGAGGTCCAATTCACAGCGACCCTCGCCGCCGAAGGGGGCTTTCGCTATCGGAACTTCTTGGCCTACACCGAACCTGATGCGGGCTTCGGGGCCGGGGGCATCAGCTGGATTCAATCCCGAACGCCCCTCGGCGGGGTCTATACTGACGATCACGCTTTTGTCTATTCCTATGCCCGGGAGCTGGCCGATGACTTTGCCTTAGGCCTCAACGTCCGCTACGAGCGGCGGCTGAAGGACACTAAAGACAGGCCCAAAGCTTCCGGCTACTCCGTCGACATCGGGGCTTTATTCCCCCTAGGCCCCGGGCTGCAGGCGGGCTTTCTTCTCCAGGACGTCTTCGCCACCGACATCGAATGGAAAGACGGGGACCGGGTGGAGCAGGGGGTCAACTTCAGGCCCGGTCTGGCCTGGCGGCCGGCGGATAATCTCCTCGTGGCCGTCGACCTGTACAACACATCGAGACTCTTTGACGAAGGCAGCAGCCTCCGTCTGGGGGGCGAGCTGACCGCGGGCGACCTTAAGATCAGGGCGGGGGCCGACCGCCAATTCGACGTGGGCACCGTCTGGACCGCCGGCATCGGCTACGGGAAAGGCCCCTGGCAGGTGGACTACGCGGTGCTGACAGAGGTCGATGATTGGCGGCAGGTGGATGTGCAGCAGGTAGGCCTGACTTATCGTTTCTAGTTGGAGCTGATTTGTCTTGCCAAAGATCGGGGGTCGGCTCGATGCTTACTCCCTCAAGGAATTCATCGGTCCCTTCATGGCCTGCATCGGGGGCTTCACCATCATCCTCGTCAGCGGGCTGCTTTTTGAACTGACGGACCTGATCCTGATCAGGCGCGTGCCTGCCGAAGCGGTCTTGCGGATGCTAGTCTGCAAGCTGCCGGGGATCGCAGTCCTGGCTCTGCCCGTCGGCGTCCTCTTCGGCACCCTCTTAGCCTTGGGCCGGCTGGTGAAAGACGGCGAGCTTACCGTCGTCCGGGCTTTGGGCCGGAGCTTTCCCCGCATTGCCGCGCCCTTTCTCCTCGCGGGGCTGTTAGTGAGC
>JAAYLE010000161.1 GCA_012522085.1 Bacillota bacterium
AGGCCTCTTGAATTTCTTTCATGTGGAACAGGGCCGTCCGCACATCCTCGGAGACGAAGGTGAGGACCACCAAGGTGGCGGTGGCGATGAAAACCCCGGTGAGGATGGTGATGAGGATGGATGTATGCTTGGGACGCAGACCAAAGAGGGTGAGCCGTTTGCGTCCGACCTTCATGCCGATCCGGTCGCCAAGGTAGGCGATGACCCCGCCGGTGATGGCCAGGATCATGATGAGCATCATTCCATACAATCCTCTTCACCTCCCGGGTAATAGCTACAAACGGAAACCTTCGCCAAGGTAATAGCGGCGGACGGTGGGATCAGCGGCGATGACCTCCGGAGAGCCTTGGGCCAGGACCCGACCCCCATGGAGGATGTAGGCCCGATCGGTAATCGCCAGGGTCTCCCGCACATTGTGGTCGGCGATCAAAGCGCCGACCCCCCGGCTCTTCAGGCGGGCCAGCATCTCCTGCAGCTCGGCGACGGAGATGGGATCGATGCCCGCGAAGGGCTCATCGAGGAGCAAATACTTGGGGCCCGCGGCCATGGCCCGGGCGATCTCCGTCCGCCGGCGCTCTCCTCCCGACAGCTTGTAGGCCATGCTCCCGCGCAGATGCTCCAGCTCAAACTCCGCCAACAGCTCATCGAGCCTGTCTTCTTGACCCATCAGCTCCAGCACCGCCAGGATGTTGTCGGCGACGGTCATCTTGCGGAAAACCGACGGCTCCTGGGCCAGAAAGCCAAGGCCCAGGCGGCCCCGCCGGTGCAAGGGCAAATGGGTGATGTCTTCGCCGTCGAGGAGGATGCGGCCGCCATCGGCCCGCTCCATCCCCATCAAGAGCCGAAAGGTGGTGGTCTTGCCGGCCCCATTGGGCCCAAGGAGCCCCACCAGCTCCCCCGGCTCCACCCTGAGATCCACGCTGTCCACTACTTTGCGGTGATAGGACTTCGTCAGTCCCACACACCAAAGTCCCCTAGTTACTTCGTCCCCCTCCCCCCTGAGGCCTCCATTGAAAATCCTGGTAGAACCGGGCCGTCTCGAAAAGCCCTTCCTGGAGGGAAACCTGCGGCGACCAGCCCAGCACTCGCCGGGCCCGAGAGGGATCGAGGACGCTGCGGCGCAGATCACCCCGGCGGGGCGAATGGAAGGAAGGGGCTGGACTGCCGGGAAAGCTCGCCTGCAGGAGGCGGCTTAGGCGATTGATGGTTACTTCCTCGCCGCTGCTGATGTTCAGCGTCTCCCCATCTCCCTTTGTCAAAGCCAGCACATTAGCCCTGGCTACATCCTCCACATAGATGAAATCCCTGGTCTGCTCACCGTCCCCGTAGATTTTCACGCCAAGGCCCTTCCCCAGGCGGCGGCAAAAGGCGGCCACCACTCCTCCTTCGCCTCCAAGGCCCTGCCTCGGTCCATAGACGTTGGCATAACGCAGGATCGTATACTCCAACCCATGCAGAGTCCGAAAGACCCTCAGATAATGTTCAACGGAGAGCTTCGCCGCTCCGTAAGGGGATGTGGGCCGGCAGGGATGCTCTTCATCGATGGGCAGACGCTTCGGCTCCCCGTAGACCGCGGCGGAGGAGGCAAAGATCACCTTGGCCGCCCCCGCGGCCACGCATCCCTGGAGGAGATGTAGACTGGCCAGGATATTCTCCCGGGCATCGAGGAGGGGATCGGCGACGGAGAGCCCCACATCGGCCTGGGCAGCTAGATGGATGACGGCCTTGGGCCGCTCCCTTTGGAGAAGACCTTTCAGCTCGAAGGAAAGCAGATCCACCCGGTAAAAAGGTTGTGGAGGCAGATAGGCGCTCCGGCTGAGGTTGTCAACCACCACCGGCAGGCAGCCGGCAGCCCGCAGGGCCCGAACGGTATGAAAGCCGATAAAGCCCGCGCCGCCAGCGACTAAGACCTTCATGTCCGCCCCCGCCCTGCAAGCTCCAAGATCGCGCCGGCCATCCGGGTCAACGCCCCGGGAGGTCCCAGACTTTCGATGACGCTTCCTAGATCGGCAGCCATCGCCTGGCGCCGCGTTTCATCATCCAAGAGACTCTCGATTTCCCCGGCCAGACGCCCTGAGCCCATCTCCCCAAGGCAGTACTCGGGCACCACTTGCCGCCCTGCCAGCACGTTGGGCAGGCTCATGAAGCCTGGCCTGCGCCATAACTTCTCAACGCAAAAAAGAGGGCTGTTGTAGACGGCGATGAGCGGAACTCCCGCGTAGGCTGCCTCCAGGGACGGGGCGCCGCAGTCGCAAACCGCAAGCTGGGCGGTCCCCAAGACGTCGAGCTGGCGGCCCAGCTGAACTTTGACGGGAGGATCGTCCTTGAGGATGCGGTCTAAGTCTTCCCGGGGGATGCTGGGCGGCAGGGGCAGAACGATGTCCACTTCATC
>JAAYLE010000162.1 GCA_012522085.1 Bacillota bacterium
ACTTATTTGGGAAGTAAGTGCCTGGGGCGGCTGCATGAAGAGCTGGACATTGGACAGCCATTCGGGGATCGGGACAGTTGCCCGCACCTCTGGACACAGTTGCGGGGTCTAGGCTGGTGTGACATGTCCGCCCTAATCCTGTATAATATTGGCATCAAATGGCTTTTCCCCTGAGCTCGCGGGGAAATGAATAGGGGGAGGGGTTGTAATTGCTCAAGGTCTTAATCACTGGTGGTGGTACAGGAATCGGCAGAGCTACCGCCATTGCCTTTGCCCGGGAAGGGGCCAAGGTGGCCATCAATTATTCTCGTTCCGAAGAAGATGCCAAGCAGACCCTCGAGGCCGTCAAAGCCGCGGGCGGCGATGGATTGTTGTGTCAGGCCGATGTGACCGATGCTGCTGCCGTCAAGGCGATGATGGGCAGGATTAAGAGCGAATGGGGCAGCCTAGATATTCTGATCAACAATGCAGGCGTAACTACTTTCGTCGATATGGCGGACCTGGACGCCCTTACCGACGAGCATTGGGACCAGGCCCTAAACGTCAACCTCAAAGGGACCTTTTTCGTGTGTCGGGAAGCGGTGAAGTTGATGGACGTGGGTTCGATCGTCAACGTGGCCTCCATAGCGGGACTCACCGGCAAAGGCAGCTCTATCGCCTATTGTGCCTCCAAAGCAGCGATGATTTCTTTGACTAAGTCTTTGGCCAGCGTCTTGGCTCCCAAGATCCGGGTCAATGCCGTCGCCCCCGGCTTCATCGACACCCGCTGGCATGATGGCCGTGACGAAGTAAAGAAAGCGACCGCAGCAGCGTTGCCTCTAAAAAGATTGGGCACCCCGGAAGACATGGCTGAGGTTATCGTCGCCACGGCTAAATTCAGCTGGGTGACCGGTCAAGTGATCGTAGCCGATGGGGGCCAGTTGAATGGGTAGGTGATCCTTCCGCAACATCCCGAGGCTCGTAGGGAGTCGGATCGATGAAACGGTGCCGCGGCTTCGCATCGCTAATCAGAAAGCTGTCTTGGGCCTGTGAACGATCACAGGCCCTTGAGTAATTGTCGCTGCCGCAGGGAAACTAGGCTGATGAATAGCGCAGCAACCAGATAGGGAGCGCGCAGGCCAAAGGCCTCAGCTAGGATTCCCCCCAGCAGGGAGCCGGTCATGATTCCCCCGACGGCCATTGTCTCGTGTCTGCCCGTGTTTGCCCCTACATTTTCCGGCGAACTCAAAGAGTAGAAAAGACTGTTGTTGAAGGAGAAGGCCAGGACGATTCCGAGGATCACGAAGCCAGGGACAAGAAGCCAGGGCGTGGGTGCGAGGGCAATCAGGATTAAGCCTAGGGCGGCTGCCGGCAGACTGCGGAAGATGAATCGGGTCTGATAGGGCCAAACGATCCATTTGCCCAAGTACCAGAAGGTGATGGTGCGGGCAAGACCAAGCAGCATGATCAAACAGCCGATGGCAAAGGGCGACAAGTGAAACTCCGCGTGGCCCAGCTCAGGGAAAAGATTCATGATGATCCCAAAAGTGCAGTAAACAGAAAAGTTGCCGATCCAGGCGGCGCGCAAGAACGAGTCGTGGCCCGGATGGGCCTGGTCAACAACAGGTGCATCCTCCTGATGCCGGACGGGTGCAGCGGTGGGAGTGCGGGACAAAAAAGCGGCGATGAACAGGACAAGGAGTGAACTAGACCAAAAGGGGAGCCCGATATGGGCTTGAAATAAGGCTCCAGCAAGCAGATTGCCCATCATTGACCCTGCACTCCAGGCAGCGTTGAAGCTGCTGGTGGAGACTCCTAGGGAACTTGATGGCCGCAAATCGCCTACCCACGCTTGTATCGATGGCCAAAACAAGGCTACGGACGCGCCGATTAGGGCTGCAACAAGGGCCAGCGTCACCACGTTGCCTGCCATGGGCGTTATGGCGTATATGATGGTGAGGAGCAGGCAGGAGGTGATGGCCGGGACCTTCCGTCCTAAGGTGTCGGAAAGTCGCCCGAAGGCCAAGGCCAACAGCATATTCGGAAGGCGCATTGCCGAACCGAGCAGACCTAATTGAGAGGAAGACGCGGATAAATGCAGGGCCCAGAGGGGCAAAGCCAGGGAGACGGTCCCCAGGGCGGCATCCATGAGAAAAGCCGCAATATCTAGTTGGCGCAAAGCTTGCTGTTCTGTTTGGAGCTTGACTGTGGTTTGGCTCATGGTGATCGGTGCGGGGCGCACCTTCCCCCTCTCTACCAGTCGATGATATCAAGGCATACTAAAATAGGAGCAGTATATTGCTCCTATCGATGAACCGCCGGGAGCAGGCCTGGGCTTTAGGTTGAACTAGTCAGCTTGGTCAAAAACTCGGCCATGAGTTTATTCAGCCACTCGGGCTTCTCCAGCATTATGTAATGCCCTACATCGGACCGATATTCCACAGTCTTGTCGGTTAGTTCATCGTAGCCTTGCGCCGATAGGAAAACTGACAGCTTCTCCTCAGTCTTGGCCATGCGGGAGCCCAATACAAGCAGGGTGGGTACACTGATTCGGCTTAGCTCGTCGCTCAAATCCATGTCCATTACCTGTTTGATTAAGCTGATAAAAGAGTTCTTGTCGGCCTTCAGTGCGTCGGCAATGACCCGCTGAGCCGTGTCTGCCTTTTCGCACATCATGGCGAAAATCTGTTGGACCGTGCGCTGAAAGTGCCGCCGGAAAACATTCATCGCGAGACGCTTTTGAATCCATTTGGCTTTTTGGACGACGGGAGTGTCGATTAGCACCAAGGCCCTTGCCCTATCCGGGTAATCGGCGGCGAGCTTGACCGCAATGGCTCCCCCTAGACTATGGCCGACCAGGACGGCTCTGTCCGTCTGATTCTTCTCTAGATCCTCAGCGATCTCCGCGGCCATCTGGTCTATGCTGCAGTCGTCCTGGGGGAGGAAAGGCAGTTGGAAGAGGGAACGACGGAGGGGCGGCGCTTCACCGTGTCCGCAAAGCTCAGCGAGCCAGATTCGGTTGTCGTCGCCGAAGTAGTTCACTTGATTCTCCCAAACGTTGGCGCTTGCTCCTAGGCCATGGATGAAAACTAGGTCCAGCCCAGCGGCGTTGGTCTCACTTTGGGCATGTTTCCGCAAGAGTGTATGTCTGCCATCAGTTGACACAGTAAACCCTCCTAGGTTGCATTACATATAGTGTATACCCCATCAGGAGGCCTATTCCTTCCTGTCATGAGCCCAGAGAACCCTTAATTTCTCTGGGCTGGGCGATGAGCCAGGGCCCTCCCATGTTCCGCCAATCTCAGGATACCACGAGTCATAGAAACATTCCAGTAAAGTGACGAAAATAGAGTGCAGGGAAAAGGCAAGACAGGATACTGTTGCCTTTGCGGCCCGTCAAGGGAAGGGATTGTATCAGGCAATAGCCAAAAGCGTAAGGTAGACAGCCGTGGAGCACCATGCGGGCAACTAGCGAGGGCATGGTTGAAGACTAGAGCTCTGTTGGGAGGAGATAGCATGGCTGATGATTGGATCGGTCGATTCGTTCGTGAGCAGACCCTTGCTGCGAGGCTGACGCGGACTTCCACAGAGAAAGCTACAGCCCATATCGAAACCATGATCGATAGGCTGATAGACGGTGATCATTCACACGTTGGGTCATCTTCAATCTTCAGCAATGTCGAGAGCTTGCGGGAGCTCAAGAGAACGCTGGAGCCGCTGGTTAGTGCGGTCTACAATCTTCCTAAAATGGGGATTCTCGTTCCGAGCGGCTTGTGGGGCCTATCTAAAGGAATCGCTGCCCCCGATTTGGATATTCGCCTCTTGGGCATCGGTAAACATCGCTTCTTCTTGTTTCACAGCGCTCTTGGCCTCGTTGTCTTGGGCAAGCTGTATAGGATGTGGGTGCATAGCACAGAAGACAAAAACCATCTATGGCCGTATCGTGTTGTGCACAAGGCTGCGGGTGCAGTGTTGGGCTCCTACGCGGTTGGTGTGGGCATTCATTTAGCCATCGATGTCTTTCAGCCAAAGGCCGTGATCTTCCCATTTTTTGGGTCACTAGCGGACGGGACCCTAATTGATGACAGGTTGTGGCTTCTGGGAAACTCGCTGTGGGCCTTTCAGATAGCTGGCGATGTTTTCTCGCTAGTGCTGGCGGATGAACTGGAAACGGCCCGAACTTATGCTGCCGAAACCTTCCGGAATGTTACGGCCCGCTGTTTCCAAAGAGGGTGATTGCATGTTGTTTATGGTGGGTCTGGACAGCCTATCACGGGACGAGAAGCTGGCTTTGCTGGCTCAGGTAAATGCCATCAACAGCCGCAATGTCTTGTACGAGGGCGCGCAAGAAGGTTTGAAAAAGGGAAAGGACTTTGTGTTTAAGGCTTCTGCGTTTTTGATGGGTCGATTCTCATCGCGATGGGCCGATCGGATCAAGGGCGTGAACGAACAGTTGGATTGGGATGTAAATACTGTTCAGAGGGCTATTGAACGGGAGTACAGGCGATTGAACGATCTCGATGAGCCTGATTTGATGAGACACCTTCTCGTTCGAATGGCGCAGATAGGTGGTGTTGATCCCACGGCAAGCAAAGCTGCCATAAGTGAAGCAGTAGTCAGAAGGGCTGCTGGGGCATGGAAGATCCCGGTGAGCGAAGAGATGGAGGCGGTTGAAGCAGCTGTCTACACCCGCTGCCTGGAAGAAAGAATCGCCCAGGTCAAAGAACAAGTAAACCAGATGACAGACTCGCAGCTGAAGGAACTTGAGGCTGTCATGCAGGAACAGATTCAGAGTCTGAGCCAAGCTGAACAGGAGGCCGTTCGAGCAGCGATGGGGCTCGAAGAGCTTTCTGCTGAGCATATGCTTCGTTTTCTCAAGCAGACGTCTAGTATAGCTCTAGCCCAGATGATCCTCTCTGGGTTTGGTTTTGGGGCGTATCTATTTTTGACAACCCTGATTAAGTCGTTAAGTTTGCTGCTAGGATTGACAGTGAGCTTCGGTGTGTATACTGCAGCGACGTCAGCGTTGGCTTTCTTGTTGTCCAGCCCCTTCTTGCTGATTGCCGGCCTGATTAGTTTCGGACTTACTTATCAAAAAGCGGGAAATGCGCTTAATGATGAGCTGGCAAAGCTGCTCATTCTTGTCGGCCGCAGTGCGTTCTTGCAGTTGGGTAGTGCGCCGCGGCCTTAGCTTTCGTCTGGACCGCGCTCATCCCATCAGTGAATTCTTCGAGGTGTATCGATAGGAATACCGGCAAAGTCTTGCCCGGGGGGTTGACGGCTATTAGTTGCTGTAGTATCCTGTCGAATGTTTTTGGCTGTCGGTGGGACAGACTATGATCAACGAAGCCATCAAGGGCCTTGGAATGCGCCTTTTCCCCATCGCAGCTTAACACAGGCGATGTTTCGCAACAAAGTTGACACAGAGTAGGACCCATGCTATAATGACATTCGCCGGGAGGGACCGGCACTACATTGCACCTTGAAAACCAAACAGCGCATCGAAGAGTTTCAGGTTTCAACGGAGAGTTTGATCCTGGCT
>JAAYLE010000163.1 GCA_012522085.1 Bacillota bacterium
CAGGGGTGTTAATCAGCCTGAGGATGGCTTGGTTGAAGCGTATCCCCAGGACTGTCAGGACTACCGATATAACAGATAGGAGCAAGAGTGTATTGTTGATGGTCCGGGTGACCATTTCATAACGCTTTGCACCCCAGTACTGGGCCACTAGCACCGTGGCCGCCATGGTGAGCCCCATCAACGACGACACCAACACCATGATCACCGGGCCGCTGACCGATACGGCGCCTAGGGCTTCAGGGCCGAGGAACTGGCCTACCCAAATGCTGTCCACGGTGTTGTACAATGCCTGCAGCAAGTTGCCAAGGAGCATCGGCAGAGAAAACAGGACGACGTGGCGAAGCATGCTCCCTTGCGTTAGATCCTGACGTTCCTGCATCTTCATCACCCACTCTTAGCTCGTCTCCTTCAAGTGTTCTCGGGACAGCAAAAAAGGAACCGCCGATCCAGCAAGCCCGTTGGTTCTAGAACAGCGGTTGTCACTGATCGCCAGTCTCCCCTAGGGCCTGTACCATAACGCCCTCCCCATGACCGTCGGGTCATAGCTCTAGTCAAAGGCTAGCAGAAAGCCGGACGAAAGTCAATCGGACAGGAAAATGTTGTGTTCTTGCATGGTCGAGCCTGGGTGTCAAAAGTAGGTTCTAGGGATCGGCCAACCCATGGTGGACCTTGGGTAGGATGAGGGGGGACTGATGGCTATACAGTCCCCTTTTTTCATGACGGTAAAGGTCGATTTCATCAGAACAAGGCTAATCGTGCCCAGCATGCGGACTCTCTCAAAAGCTGCCTAGCACCAACCTCGGCAAGAACATGGGCAGCGCCGGCACGTACGTTATTAGTAGCAATACTGCCACCATCGACAAGACAAAAGGTATCAATTTACGGACGATCGTCGCCACATTAGTCTTAGCGATGCTCGTGGCAACGAAGAGGCAGACTCCGTAAGGCGGAGTGCACATACCAATACACAGGTTAACAGCCATGATGATGCCGAAGTGCAGTTCGTGGAGGCCCACTTTGGTAGCCAACGGGAAGAGGATGGGAGCGAGAATTAGAATCGCCGGCGTCGTGTCCATTATCATCCCCGTGAACAGGAGCAGAAGGTTGACCAGCAAAAGAATAATGGTCGGGTTGTCCGAAAGAGCCAAGATGCGACTGGTGAAAAGTTGTGGGATTCGCTCAATCGCCATTATCCAACCAAAAACCGATGCAGCGGCAAGACAGAAATTGATAGCCGCCGTCGTGATGGCTGCATGCAACAGTATTTTGGGGATTTCCTCTAAAGACAGCTCGCGATAGACGAAACAACCAATAATGAAAGCATACAGTGCGGCAATGGCTCCGGCTTCAGTAGGAGTGAAAACCCCCGCTATAATCCCAACGATGATGATCAACGGCATTATTAGGGCCAGAAAACTGTCTTGAAAAGTCGTCCAAGCTTGTCTGAGGGAAAAGTGACCGCGGGATGTGATGACTGTGCCGCTAAAGAAGTAGCTCATAAGCATCAACGCAATCCCGATGAGAATGCCGGGAACATATCCCGCCAGAAAAAGTCCCCCGATGGAAATGTCCGCGGTCACCCCTAGGATAATCATGGTGATGCTAGGAGGAATAATGGGGCCGATGCAAGATGATGTGGCCGTGATGACAACGCTAAAGTCCATGTCATAGCCTTCCTCAATCATGGCCGGGATCAAAACCGCTCCGATGGCCGATGTATCCGCGACTGCCGACCCGGATATGCCAGCGAAAAACATGCTTGTCAGCACGTTGACCATCGCCAAACCATTACGGATATGCCCTACCAGTGCATTCGCAAAGTTGATTAATCGCCGGGAGATCCCACCGGCCCCCATCAGGTCGCCAGCTAGCAGGAAAAAAGGAATCGCAGCGAGAGCAAAGCTATCCAAAGAGGTATACATTCTCTGAACGATAACCGACGGTGGGATAAGCCCCTGCGACCAGATGCCCATCCCAGTGCTCATGGCAATGGCAAAAGCGATGGGAGCCCCTAACGTGGCTAGTACGAGGAAGCCAATAAAGATGGTTAGCGCCAAGGTTATCACCTCAACCCTGAGAAAAGTAACACCCGCTTTGAGTTGTCTACATTGGGGACTGGTGTTCCCTTTGTTTGAACCCGGCTGAAATTAGCCGCCACATGTCCTTGATTAGGTAGTACGCCATGGCCAACCCGCTTGTCGGAATAGCCAAGTAAACGTAGATCATAGGTAGATTAAGCATTGGCGACCCCTGGCTCTTGCCGACCGCAAGGAACTTAATGCCCTGGCCTATCAAGACCAAAGCCACAAAGCCTAACATCGCCAAGTCGATCAGCAAAGATATCGGCACCTTTAGAACCGATGGGAAAAACAACTCATCAAAGCCGAGACCGAAATGGCCCTTGTGTTTAATGGCAACAGCCGCCCCAAAGAAGGATATCCACACGAGGAGGTAACGGGAGATCTCCTCGGACCACGACAATGGAGCCGCCAAGATGTATCGGTAAAGGATCTGCAGAAGCACGACAATTACCAATGCAATCAAAAGCAGGCAGGTAAAGACCTCCAAAGGATAACGCATGATTTTTTTTAGCATCTTGTCCTCCCCATCCCTGAATTGGCCCGGGGCCCGTCACTCCCCGGGCCCCTCATGTTACCGTCCAACAAGTTCCAACAGCTTCTTGTCGATGTGACCCATCAACTTTTCATCCTCATAGATCGAACGGACAGATTCGCGGAAGCTAGTCAGGTCGGGCTCATTAAAGACCATTCCCCGCTTCTCTAGCTCCGACTGAGCCTCAGCCATCGCCTCTGCCCACAGCTGCCGCTCATGATCCTGAGCCATTTTCCCAGCTTCCAGGATAACCTCCTGGACATTCTTAGGCAGCCGCTGGAAGGCAGCCTCGCTGATCAAGAAGGCATTGACATCATAGAAATGATGTGTGTAGGTGAAGTACTTCGTAACCTCATAATGCTTTTGGGACAGGATAGTCTCGGGATTGTTTTCGGCGCCATCGACGACACCCTGCTGTATCGCACTGTAAAGCTCGCCGAAGGCCATTGGGACTGCACTTGCCCCCATGGCATTGAGCGTCGCCACCATGATGGGACTCTCCATAACGCGGATCTTTAGGCCCCTCAGGTCTTCTGGGGTGTTCACCGGCCTGCGAGAGTTGTATACATTCCTAGAGCCCGCATAGAACCAAGAGACGAGTCGAAAGCCCTGATCAACGAGAACCTTCTGCAGAGCGTCCCCAAGTTCACCATTCAGGCAATCAAATAGATGGTCCTCTCCCTCGAAAAGGTAGGGTAGATTCAACACGTCCAGTTCAGGAACGAAACGGGATAAGGGAGCAGTGGCTGTCTTTGCCATTTCAATGGTCCCCAGCTTGAGCCCTTCCACATAATCCCGCTCACTACCGAGCTGCCCCCCGGAGTAGACAATCACCTCAACTTCCCCATTAGTCTTTTCCGCAACAAGTTCGGCAAAGTAGTGCATAGCTTTTGTATGCACAGCCGCATCGGTCAAGACTGTTGCCGCCTTCAAGACAATCTTAGCCTGGGCAAATGTTCCCACGAGAACGACTAAACAGAGGGTGAGAAGAACTAAGACACCCCGTTTTCTCATAGCTGAAGCCCCCTTTTATGCCTTCGTCCATGTCGTCACTTGCACAAACCTTCCCCTGCTTATTCACCCTAGATAATTCTAATTGACTGCTGCCACCCCCCCTATCTCTCAGCATCGAGCGGCCAGACTTTTGTCGCCATTAATTACATATATCGTTTGATATTTGTTGCTCTTTTCCTCCTTTCTCTGTTCCCTTTTTCAATCAACTTTTGTTGACCTGTTTTCATCTATATTTAGTTATCATGATTGTTTTTATCCTTTGTTATCTATTCATCCGGTAATTATCATTGCTATAGAAGGAAACGATGCCTTTTTGCTTAATTAGTAATATGTGTCCTTCAAAATGACAAATGTCACGATGGTTTGCGGGACGTATATGCCAGGGACAAGAAAAGGTGGTCGATAGCATGGGTTCTTACCAGAACAAGTTTAAGGCGCCAGACTTTAGTCGCGGAGAGATAAGCTTTCAGCCAATCAAGTTGTTCCAGTACGAGGGAAACTTAGGCCATCATCTTGAATCGGGCAGTCTTGCTATTAGTGATGTACGACGAATGCTGTGGACGATGCTCCTCATTCGTGAGTTCGAGGAAATGGTCGTACGATTGCGGACCAAGACCTTTGTACCCTTTGAAGGATTCCAGTTTCGCGGTGCAACGCACCTTTCCGTAGGTCAAGAAGCTGTCGCTGCGGGCACAACAATGACTATGACCAACGAGGACCTGATCACCAGCACTCATCGCGGGCATGGTCACTCAATGGCCAAGGGCGCCCTGGCAATCTTGCGCAGGGAAGACTTGGCCCACTCGTCCATCCCCGACCCAAAGGTTCGTGATTCTCTCGGGGAGCATGTCTACCGCATGATGGCCGAGCTCTTAGGAAAAGAAGACGGTTACTGTCGGGGCCGGGGAGGCGGCATGCACATCGCCGACTTTGAGGTTGGCAACTTGGGCGCCAATGCCATTGTGGGCGGAGGAGCGCCCATCGCGGTCGGCGCCGCCATCGGTTCAATGAAACTAGGCAAGCGAGGCGTCGTCTATTGCTTCCTGGGAGATGGCGCCATCAACAACGGTGTGGTAATGGAGTCCCTCAACTTTGCCTCCATGGCCCAGTTTAAGAAAGGCATCCCCATCGTTTTTGTGGTTGAAAACAACTGCTACGGCATGACCGGCGCGGCAATCGGAGAACTGACGGGACTAGATTACTTAGCTCGGCGGGCCGCTGGTTTCCGACTAGATAATCTCAACGCGGAGGTCGTTGATGGTACTAATGTCCTAGCTGTCTACGATGCAGCTCTGAGAGCAAAAGCATTGGCTCAGAAGGGCCAGGGGCCGGTGTTCCTGGAATGCATGACCTACCGATACTATGGCCACTCCCTGAGTGACGACGGCTCTGCTTATCGCTCCGCCGAAGAGGTAGCCGCTTGGAAGGGAAAAGACTGTCTCGGGCGATTCATCAACGATATTTGTCAAATCAATGTGCTCGCTGAGGCAGAAATCAATGAGATCAAGGATGCTGTAGCCGCCATGGTGGAAGAGGCTACTATACGGGCTGCCCACGCCTCGGAACCGGATCCAGCAACCCTCCACGAAGGCCTACTTGCGCCGGCAATACAGGTGAGCTGCCCGCGTCCTACCGTTCCCCCCTTTCGACGGAACTCTAAAGGTCAGCTCACCTATCGCCAAGCCGTTATTGAGGCATTGCAAGAAGAGATGGAAATCAACCCTAGGATAGTCTTGTACGGCGAGGATGTGGCCAGTTACGGAGGTGCCTTTCAAGCTACTGTCGGACTGCTCGAAAAGTATGGCCCCGACAGGGTGTTTAACACACCCATATCCGAAGCGGCGATAATCGGAACGGGAGTAGGCATGGCCTGCGTTGGCCTGCAACCGGTAGTAGAGATAATGTATATCGATTTCCTCTTGCAGGCGATGGATCAGTTGGCCAATCAGGCCTGTAAGATTCGGTACATGTTCGGCGGCAAGACCTCAGTACCCCTCGTTGTCCGAACAACAATAGGCGGGGGTAAAGGCTACGCGGGACAACACTCCCAGAGTCTTGAGAGCATTGTCACCCATTTCCCCGGTCTTAAAGTTGTTGCTCCCGCAACCGCGTATGACGTGAAGGGACTGTTGAAATCAGCCATTAGAGACCCTAACCCCGTAGTGTTCATCGAACACCAGCTCTTGTATGCCCAGCAGGACGTGGTGCCAACGAAAGAATACCTGGTCCCTATCGGCAAAGGATGCGTGCGGCGGTCGGGCACTGACGTGACCATTGCTGCGTACTCTTACATGACAACCGTCGCGTTGCAGGCGGCAGCCGAACTAGGGAGAATCGGCGTTAGCGCTGAAGTCGTAGACTTGCGCACCTTAGTGCCCTTAGATGAAGAACTACTCGTTGAGTCCGTCAGGAAGACCGGCAGATTGCTCGTTGTCACCCAATCAACGCCCGTCGCCTCTTTTGCAGAACATATCGTCACAGTAGTCCAAAAAGACGCTTTTGATTATCTCGACCACCCTATTGTACTTGTGGCTAGTGCCGAAGTACCCCTGCCAATGGCATCAACACTAGAGCAGGCGTGTTTGCCGAACAAAGACAAGATCGTCGCCGCGGCATCGGCTATGCTCGGTCTTAGCTAACTGGATAATGACAAGAAGGAGGCCAGCGGAATGGAACTGTTCCTGGACAGCTCAAATCCAAAGGAAATCAGGGAAGTGACAAGCTGGGGACTGATTACGGGTGTGACCACGAACCTGACCCTGATCTCCCAACCAGGGTCGGATAAATGGGCTGTATTGCAAGAGGTACTCGATGCATCTCCAGGGCCAGTCATGGTACAGGTAGTTGGCTGGCATGAACCAAGGACGATGATCGAGCAGGCCAAACGGCTCCATAGCTACAGCGAGCGGATAATCGTCAAGATACCGATGAGCGTTGGTGGCATCCAGGCCCTCCTAGCCTTGAAAGGGGAGGTGCCGGAATTGCGAATCACTATGACTGCTGTATCATCAGTCGCTCAAGCCTATTTGTGTGCAAAAGCCGGGGCCGATATCGCAGCCCTTTTCAACGGTCCCTTCGACCTCGTTTCCGATACGCCGGTGGATCTCGTCGCCCCTGTCCGAAGGATTTTTGACAACTATGGATTCAACACCAAGATCCTAGCCTGCGGCCGTTTCCCGCGCCTTTTTGGTGAGTTTGCTGCCGCAGGAGCCGACATGTGCACAATGAAGTTCGAGTATATGCGCATGCTGTACGAGCATCCCTTTACCGAGTCACGGATGAATGGCTTTTTGCGGGACTGGCAGGCTAGATTCGGCGATGAAACATGGTAGCCACTGCCTCCAAATCGACAGGATTAGTCCTGTCCTGAGCGAATCCGGGGTAAATTGTGTCGCCTCCGCCGCCACGAGACAGCTAATCCGATTAATAATACCAATGAGAGAGGGCAAGACAGAGTGTTGTCTGAAGAGAGACTAAGGTTGATTTCGCAAGTTGCCTGGTTGTACCATCAAAAGGGACTGACTCAACAGCAGATTGCAGAACACCTGAACATAAGCAGAGCAAGAGTCATCAAACTCTTGGCTGAGGCAGTCGACGAGGGCATCGTTCGCATCACCGTAAACAGCCCCTATTTAGGGACATTTGAATTAGAAGGCCGCTTATGCGATGCTTTCGGCCTTCAGGAAGCAATCATCGTTGCCTCATCAAATGATCCCGAACGATTGAAGCACTCATTGGGCTCAGCTGGCGCTTCGTATCTAGAACGCAGTCTGTCCCAGGGGGATATCCTTGGAACCGCTTGGGGAACCACCATCTACGCTGTGGCGCGGCAACTGCAGCCGAGACGTTTACTACCCAATTTGACCGTCGTGCAATTGATTGGCGGCCTCAGCACAATTGAGGGTGCAAACTCCCTCGACGTTGCCAAAGTCATCGCCGACAAATATGGAGCCAGCTACTTAGGACTATTTGCTCCGGCAGTGGTTGATTCAAGGAGCATCAGGGACACCCTTCTTTCAGACCATAACATCAGGCGCGTATTTGGCATTGCGCAAAGGGCGACTAAGGCTCTAATCGGGATCGGTACCCCAAACCTATCCTCTAGCCTGGCCAACACCGGCTTTGCCTCTCCCGCTGCTCTCCAAGATGTGGCCGCAAAGCGGGGTGTGGGCGAGTTGGTAGGACGTTTCTTCGACATCCACGGGCAGCCAGTCGAGTCGGAGCTTGATCACCGGACTATCAGCCTGCCCCTTGACGATGTCAGGGAGATACCCTGCGTCATCGCCGTCGCCGGCGGACCTAGCAAAGTCCAGGCCATTCTAGGCGCAATCAGAGGGAAATATGTCGATGTGCTCATTACCGACGAAGATACAGCTTATTCCCTTCTTCACCTGGGAGCAGAAATAGAGCCCCCGCCAAACCTTAAAGAAAAACAAGGTTCTTAGGGGAGGCCATTCAGCCTCCCCTGTTCCGTAAGGCCCTATCCCATCTTCACCCGGACAGCAAAGCGCAAACCCAAAACCCCGGCCCAATGGAGTCCCTCTCAATTCAGGCACCCTCCGATTGCTCTGCCAACCTTCGCCTTCCTTCATGGACTGCTTTCACCATCATGATTTACTCTAACCGTGAATAGGTTTTACTGCATGGGAGGGATGAGGATGCTCAACTTCCTGTGGCTGCTGTTGCTTGCCGGCGGCATCATCACCGCAGCCTTGGAGGGTCGGATCACAGCCGTCACCGAAGGAGCGATAGCCGGTTCGGGGCAGGCCGTCACCGTGGCCATCGGTTTAGTGGGACTCGTCGCTTTTTGGTCGGGAATGATGCACATCGCGGATGCGGCGGGATTGACTAAGCTTGTAGCCAGGGGGCTTTCGCCCTTGGTCCGTCGCCTGTTCCCGTCGGTGCCAAAGGGGGATCCTGCTTTGGGGGCGATTGCCTTTAGCATGGCCGCTAATCTCCTTGGCGTCGGCAACGCCAACACGCCCCTGGGCATTCGGGCCATGCAGGAGATGCAGCGGCTCAATAAGGGGAAGGAACGGGCTAGCGATGCGATGTGCACCTTCATCTGCATCACCGCCTCGAGTCTAACCATCATCCCCACCACCATCATCGCCATGCGGGCCGCGGCAGGCTCCGTCGATCCAGGGGGCATCATCGGACCGGCCATCGGAGCAACCGCCGCTTCGACCATCACCGCCATCATCGCGGATCGCGTCCTCCGGCGGATGGGAGGGAAGGACTGATGGAAGGCCTAGCACTCCTTCTCCAGGTCCTATCCCGCTGGGCTCTGCCCACAGTCTTCCTGCTGATCCCCCTCTACGGTTACTTGAAGGGAGTAGCCGTTTATGACACCTTCGTCGAGGGGGCAAGGGAAGGTGCAGGGGTGGCCGTGCGCCTCTTGCCTTATCTGGTGGCCATGTTCGCCGCGATTGAGATCTTTCGCGGATCGGGGGCGATGGATCACCTGGTGGGCCTCATTGCCCCCATCACCGACTCCCTGGGCATCCCCCGGGAAGTCTTGCCTTTGGCCCTCATTCGTCCTTTGTCCGGGTCGGGCTCTTTAGGAGTGCTCAATCAGATCCTGAGGGATACGGGGGCCGATTCCCTGGCCGGGCGGATGGCCTCGGCCATCATGGCCAGCACGGAGACTACTTTCTATGTTCTCACGGTCTACCTGGGGGCCGTTGGGGTGCGAAAAAGCCGGCACTGTCTGGCCTGCAGCCTCCTTGCTGACCTTGCCGGCTTCCTGGCGGCGGCCTATCTGGTGCGGTTAGTCTTCCGGTGATATTCCCCAGCCCCAGACGTATAAATCCCCCTCCATCGACCTAGAATGGTAATAAAAAGGAGAGGGGAGTTGAAAAACATGCTTGGCAAGAGCAAAGGAGAGCAGGTGCGGCTTATCCAACGGGCCATCGAGGCCATTCGCAACCAGCCGGATCTAAGTCCCGATGCAAAAAAAAGAGGGATCGAATCCCTCAAGAAGGCCCTCA
>JAAYLE010000020.1 GCA_012522085.1 Bacillota bacterium
AGCACTTGGTCCCCTCCCCCCATAACGGAGGTGAGAAGACCCATCTGGGTCAGGATCCTTTGGGCCTCGTCAACGGAATAGCCGCGTAAGGAGGGCAGGCGGACCTCAACTGCCTGTTGGCCGGAAGCCTTCCTGGTGGGACGGGGTTTGACGCCCATGGCCGGGAGAACTTGAGCCACTAGGCGGCTGAAGACGGGGGCGGCGATGATGCCCCCATAGAAGGCGCCCCCGGGCTCCCAGAGCACTAGGGTACCGGCCATGACCGGATCGTCCGCCGGAGCAAAGCCAACGAAGGAGGAGGCCACCTTGGAATGGCTGTACCGGCCCCCCTCGACGAGCTGGGCGGTTCCGGTTTTCCCGGCGACTGGGTATCCCGGCACCTCGGCCCTTTTCCCCGAGCCCCTGGCGACTACTGAACGAAGCATCATGCGGGTGATATCCGCGGTTTCTTTAGAGACTACCTGGCGAATGACCTGGGGCTCCGTTTTCTTAATCAGCTTGCCGGAGCGATCCCGGATTTCTTCGACCAAATAGGGACGCATAAGTTTGCCTCCGTTGGCGATGGCCGCAAAGGCGCACAACAGCTGCATGGGCGTGACCATGAGGCCCTGGCCGAAGCCGATGTTGGCCCAGGTGACCAGGGGCACATCAGGGCCGGGAGGGCGAATCTTGCCCGGCGCTTCCCCGGGGAAGTCCAGCCCCAGGCGCTTCCCCAGACCAAAACGTATCATGTAATCATAGAAGCGCTCCGCACCCAACTCGATTCCTAAAGTCGCGTAGACCGGGTTGCAGGAGTTTTCCAAGGTCTGGACAAAGGTCTGGGGACCGTGGCCGCCCCGGTTCCAGCACTTAATCCGCCAGCCGGAGACGATCACGTAACCGGGATCGAAAAAGCTCCGATTGAGGCTGGCTACCCCTTCTTCCAAGGCGGCCGCGGCAGTGACGGCCTTGAAGGAGGAACCGGGTTCGTAAGGATCGGTGACGGCCATTAGCCGGCGGTTCGCCTGGGGATAGGCCTGATGGTTGGTGATGTCATAGGTGGGGACTTGGGCTGCGGCCAGGATGGCGCCCGTCTTAGGATTCATAATCATGATCAGACCCTTGCGAGAGCCAGTCTCGGCAACTGCCCGCTCCACTTCCCGCTGGGCAATCCGTTGGATCTTATGGTCGATGGTTAAGGTTAAGTCATAACCATCCACCGGCGGAATGTATTGCTGGACCCCGTGGGGGATCTGCCGCCCGGAAGCATCCCGTTCCACCAAGAGCCGACCGGGCGTGCCCCGCAGCTCCTTGTCGTAGTAGAGTTCAATTCCTTCTAGTCCCTGGTTGTCAACGCCAACCAGGCCAAGGATCTGGGGAGCGATGCTCCCCATTGGGTAGTGGCGGACAGGATTATCAACAACCCCGATCCCCGGCAGCTCAAGCTCGACCACCCGCCTTGCTTCTTCATCGGACACCCGCTTCTTCAGCCACTCGGCCGCGGAGCGCTTGGTCAGCCGTTGATAGAGAAAATCGTAGTCCAGATCAAGGATGGGAGCAAGCTTCAAAGCGGTTTCCTTGGGATCTTTGACCTCGATGGGAATAGCAAAAACGGCAGCAGCGCTCCTGCTTTCCGCCAGGACCTCCCCATTGGCATCCCGGATGGTTCCCCGGTAGGCATCGATCGGAATGGGTCGGAGCCGCTGCTCAAGTCCTTTGGCCAGGTAGAAGGAGTGCTTCACGAGCTGAACGTAGGCCAGCCTGCCGACAAGGCCCAGGGCGAGAAGCACACAGATGATCATCAGCACGGTAATCCTTTTCTTGATGGCTAACCTGGGAATCTTAGGCATCTTCGCATCCCTCAGCTAAGGCCCAATAGATCAAAGAGCCATTTGAACAGGAAGGTGAAGATGTTGGCGCGGCCAACGTTGTTCTTGGCCACCAGGTCAACCCGGGCGATTTCCTTTTCGCCCTTGAACACGATCAGTTGGCCCAGGCGATCCCCCTGCTTCAAAGGCGCCTCCACGGCCGCGGGAACGTCTAGCTCGCGCCTTAGGAGGCGGCGTTCATCATCGGGGAGGATGGTCTTCAGATCTCGCGCTGCTACCAGGGTCACCTGCGAGCGGGCCCCGTCCCGCACCGGAACGGAGGTGATCTCCTCGCCCATGCGAAGAATGCTTTCTAAGTTGGCAAAACCCCATTTGAGAATGGCTCGGGCCTCATCGAAGCGCTGCTCCCTTGTCTTGGCTCCGAGGACCGCGCCGACGAGCCGCCACCCATCTTGGGAGGCAGCGAACAGGAGGGTGTGGCCGGCGGGGGTGGTCAGCCCCGTCTTGACCCCCTCCGCGCCGGGGAAGGTGAAGAGGAGATCGTTTGAGTTGCGCAAAGTGCGGCCCTGGCTGCGGAGGAAGTATTCCTCGGTCCCGACCGTCCGGGCGAAAACCGGGTTTTGCATGGCAAACCGAGCCAGTTGGGCCAGCTCATAGGCGGTGGAGTAGTTGCCGCTTGACTGGGGCAAAAGCCCTGTCGCATCGACGAAGGCAGTGTTGCGAAGCCCCAGGGAGGCCGCTCGCTCCCTCATCAGCCGGGCGAATTCCTTTTCTGTGCCGCCGATGTACTCGGCTAGGGCGACCGCAGCATCGTTGGCCGAAACTAAAGCTGTGGCGAACATCAACTCTTCCACCGTCAGTTTATCCCCCGACTTTAGGCGAATCTGCGTTCCTCCGCGGCTGGCCGCGTTGGCGCTGACGGTGACCACATCGCCCAGTTTGATCTTGCGGGCCTGGACCAGCTCCGACGCCAGGAGCAGGGTCATGGTCTTGACGATGCTGGCAATGGATCTCTTTTGATGTTCGTTTTTGGCCAGGTAAACCTCCCCAGTTTGGGCATCCATCAGGATGGCCGCAGGGACCTGGATGGCCGGTTTGTCTTGCGCCGCCGCCCCCAAAGGCACAAGGAGGCATATGATGAGGAGCAGGGAGATCCTGCGGGCCGCCATCGGCATCCACCTCCACTTTTTCTGCTTAATCCTTATGCGCTATCCGGTGGGATATGTCACCCGGACAGAGCCCTTTGCATAGGATGGGAGGTGTGAGGTGAGATCCATGGAGGTTAGGGTGGTCAAAGAGGCAGATCGGGGGAGATTTAATGCCCACATCGCCCAATTGGGGGGCGACCTGTTGCAGAGCTTTGAGTGGGGAGAAATCAAGGGTCAGACGGGCTGGGAGCCCATCCGGCTGATGGTTTGCGATGGGGATCAAGTGAGGGCTGGGGTCTCCATCCTGCAACGGAAGCTGCCCTTGTTAAGCAGCCCCATTTTCTACGCCCCCCGGGGACCAGTCATGGACTTCACCGATGCCCCTGCCTTAGAGTGCCTCCTTGATGGGATTGCCAAGCTAGCCCGGGCGAGGGGGGCCGTCATGCTGAAAATCGACCCGCCCGTGCCCAAATTGCACCAGGATGTAGTCAAGATCCTGGGCTCCCGGGGCTTTCGCCATGTGGACAAAGGCCTCGCTTTCGACGGGATCCAGCCTCGGTTTGTGATGCAGCTGGATCTTTCCCCTTCTGAAGAGGAGCTCCTGGCGGGGATGAAGGGCAAAACCCGCTACAACATCCGTTACGCCGAGCGGAAAGGGGTCCGCATCAAGGAAAACTGCACCCGCAAGGATCTGGCCGTCTTTTATCAAATCCTGCTGGAAACGGCCGCCCGGGACAACTTCACCGTCCGCTCCTACTCTTATTTCGAGCTCCTTTGGGATCACCTGGTGCCGAAGGGGATGGGCAGACTCTTCATGGCCTCCTACCAAGGGGAGTATCTGGCGGGAGCCTTTCTCTTCCGACTGGGACCCATCGCCTGGTATGTCTACGGTGCATCGTCAAACAGGCACCGCAATCTCATGCCCAACTACCTCCTCCAGTGGGCGATGATCAAGTGGGCCAAAAGGCAAGGCTGCCGCATCTACGACTTTCGGGGCGTTTCGGGAGACCTCGATCCTGATCATCCCCTCTACGGCCTTTACCGGTTCAAGACAGGTTTTGGCGCATCCCTCGTGGAGTATCTGGGGGAGTACGACCTGCCCTACCGCCCAGCGCTTTATGGTCTTTGGCGAAGGTCAGAGCCTTGGCACAAGTCCATCCTGAAATGGAAAGACAACCTAAGCTCTTTCCTTAAGCGGGGTGACTAGGATGCAGCCCCTCGGCCCCGCGTGGGTGGAAGTGGATCTGGACGCGCTGGAGGAGAACATGAGGCGGCTGAGGAGGAGCATCCCAAGACCCACTTTGGTCATGGCCGTTGTCAAGGCCGATGGCTACGGCCACGGCATTAGGGAGGCGGCGAAAGCGTTTCTAGCCGGCGGCGCGGATTGGCTTGGCGTTGCCGACCTTTGGGAGGCCGAGCAGCTCCGGCGGGCAAACATCGATTCTCCCCTCTTGGTCTTTGCACCCGCGCCCAAGCTGGAAAAGTTCAGCTTATCCCTAGATGTGCGCTCCACGGTGTGCGATCTAGAAGCGGCCCGGGCCCTCGCGAGCCTTGCCCGAAGGCGCGGCAAGAAGGCCAAGGTCCACATGAAGGTGGACTGCGGCATGGGCAGGCTCGGGGTCCTGCCGGGGCAGGCCGGGGATTTTGCCGGGCAGCTCCTACGCCTCGAGGGACTGGAGCTGGAGGGAATCTACACCCACTTCCCCCAGGCGGATGATGCCAGCCTGACCAGGCGTCAACTGGCAGTTTTCCTGGAAGTAGTGAGAAGTCTCAAGGCCCGGGGGATCGAAATACCGTTGGTCCATGCGGCCAACAGCACCGCCTTGCTTAGATATCCCCCCTCCCATCTGGGAATGGTGCGCCCTGGCACAGTCCTCTACGGCCAGGGCGCACCTGATCTGGCCCCCACCTGGCGGCTGAAAACGAACGTGGTTTATGCCCGCGTCCTTCCCCAGGGCCATCGGGTCGGCTACGGAGGAGAATGGAAAGCGAGCCGCCCGACGCTAGCAGGCATCGTACCCCTGGGATACGCGGACGGGCTGACTTTAGAGCCCCTGCGCTCCCCCCTGCGGCAGCTGGCAGGGGCTTTGCAAGGGTTCCTGGGCACCAGGCCCGCCGGCTGGATCGATGGCCAGCAAGCTTTCTTCCTGGGGCGGACATCGATGAACATGGCAGCGATCAGCCTTCCCGAAAGCTACGAGGAACAGACCGTCGAGCTTGCCGCCCGCCGGACGACCATCAGTCGGCGCCTGCCTAAAGTCTACTTCCGGAATGGTCGTCCCTGCTACGCTGTCCAGGATGGCTGCCGCTGGAGCATCATCGAGCGCGATGGAGTCTACTATCGGCTCGATCGACTAGCCGATGAGAATTCGACAAGACACAGGGGTTAGGCCTTTCCATCGAGAATAAACCCGGTAGAAATCTCACTGGGAGGTGCCTATATGACCCCTCGCGAGCGGGTTTTGGCCGCTCTAAATCATCAACAGCCCGACCGGATCCCATTGGATTTCGGGTCCACCAACTGTACAGGGATAACGAAGGGGGCCTATGAAAGGCTCAAAGACTATTTGGGCATAAAGAAGGAAACAGTCCTCATGGACCGGGTTCTCCAGCTGGCTATCGTCGATGAGGAGGTCCTTGAGCGTTTCCGCATCGACACTAGGGGACTGTTCATCGGCCCCCCGGATAATTGGCAGGATATTGAGCTCCCCGACGGCAGCTTCCAAGATGAATGGGGCGTGATCAGGAAGAAGCCGCCATCCTCGTTTTATTACGACCTAGTCTACAGCCCCTTCCAAGATGGCCTGAGTGAAGAAAAACTAGAGAGCCACAACTGGCCCGATCCGATGGATCCGGGAAGGGTCAGGGGCTTGGCGGAAAGGGCCGCGTATCTCCATCAAGAAACGGACTACGCGGTGGTGCTGCAAATCAAGGGCGGTTTCATCACCCAGAGCCAGTATCTGCGGGGCTTTGAGGGCTGGTTCATCGATCTTCTGTTAGAACCAGAGCTGTTGGGCAAACTCCTGGATCGAACCTTGGACTTCGCCATCAAGCTTGCGGGCCAGGCCCTGGATGCTGTTGGGGACAATGTGGATGTATTAATGTTCGGGGACGATATCGGTATCCAGACTGGACCCATGTTTTCCCCCGAGGTCTATCGGGAGGTAATTAAACCACGTCAAGCCAAGTTCGTCGGCTTCCTCAAGGAGAGAAGCGGCGGCAAGAAAGTCTTGATGCATACTTGTGGTTCGGTTTTCGACTTGATGGAGGACTTAATCGAAATTGGCATCGATGTCTACAACCCCGTCCAGACGACGGCCGTGAAGATGGATCCGGTGGCATTGAAGGAGACTTTCGGCGGCCGGATGGCTTTTTGGGGCGGGATCGACACCCATCGCGTGCTGCCGAAAGGCAGCCCGGAGGATGTCCGGAGGGAAGTGGCCAAGATGATCGATCTGCTTGGACCTGGCGGGGGATACGTCCTCAATTCGGTCCACAACATCCAGCCCGACGTGCCCCCGGAAAACATCTGCGCCCTATTCGACGCCGGCTGGGAGTTGGGGAAGTATAAAGACGCGTGAACCACCAGGGGCTGCCCAACGGGAGCCCCTCCTTTTATTCCGTCGCGGGCGCTTCCGTGACGACGTGCTTTTCTTTCCAGCGGCCGGTAGCGTAATAGATCCTGCTCATCAACATACTGAGGACGAGACTGATGACGATGGCGATCCAGATCCCATTGGCCCCGAGGGAGGGAATGCTCGAGAGGACTTTGGCCAAAGGCACCCTGATGACCCACAGGGACAGAATAGAAAAAAGCATCGTCGGGAGGGTGTCCCCCGCACCCCGAAGGAGCCCGTTGGTGACGAACAGGAGGGCCATGGGGATGTACCCCAGGCTCAAGATCCGCAGATGGCCCTTGCCCAGGGCGAGGAGCCGCTGATTGGATGTAAACAAGCTGAGGAGGGTCCCCGGCGTCACCTGGGCAATGAGGGTGAACACACTGGCAATGCCTACCGCCAGCAAGGTGGCCCACTTAACCGTCTCGCGCACGTTTTCTTCTTTGCGCGCCCCGATGTTTTGTCCCGCGATGGCGGAAGTGGCCATCGAGATGGACTGGGAGGGCATCATGGCGAATTGGTCCAGTCTTGAAGCCATGCCGAAAGAAGCGACCGTGTCGGTCCCAAAAGTGTTGATGATGGAGTTGACCACCAAGGCGCCGATGGAGACGACAGACATTTGGACCCCTGAAGGTATGCCGATCTGAATTGTTTTCAAGGTGAGATCCTTGTCAAACTTGAACTCTCTCAAGTTCACCCGGAGCAGGTGCCCCTGTCTGTTCAGGTACCAAGCCGCGGCGATGAAGGAAATTCCCTGGGCCAAAGTGGTGGCTAAGGCAGCGCCGGCGACTTCCATCCTGGGAAAGGGTCCGATCCCCAAGATCATCAACGGGTCGAGGATGATGTTGATCACCGTTGCCAGAGCGAGGAACTTCAACGGGGTAATGGAGTCGCCCAAACCCCTCAAGATGGCGCTGATGACGTTATAGCCAAACATAAAAAAGAGCCCGAGTAGAAAAATGTTCAGATAGCTGGAAGCCAACGGCAAGATTTCCTCAGGGGTGTTAATCAGCCTGAGGATGGCTTGGTTGAAGCGTATCCCCAGGACTGTCAGGACTACCGATATAACAGATAGGAGCAAGAGTGTATTGTTGA
>JAAYLE010000164.1 GCA_012522085.1 Bacillota bacterium
GATCAAGAAGCAGGCATAAAGAACACCAGAGAGCCCGGGCTAACGCCTGGGCTCTACTGATCCACCTCCCAAACCCGGGCAGGACCAATGACGGTCCGGCCCCATTTTTCATTCAGCTCATCAATGACCGTCGTCAGCCGGCTCCGGTCCTCCTCCAAGAGGTCTAGCTGCCTGAATGGATAAAGACCGGTCAGATAGATTCCAAGGAGGCGGAAGCCCTTCGTCAGCTCCAGAGTGTGCAGCAGCTCCCGGGCCCCTGCGAAAATCGACCAATCATCCCTTGGCCAGCTGGATTTAGTCTTGCTCCTGGTCAAAGTGGTGAAATCGGGATAGCGAGCCTTGAGGGTGAGGGTCCTGAAGCTGAGATCTCCCTGGCGGAGCCTCCTGCCAACTTGCATCGCCAGTCGGAGCAGCTCCGCCTCAAGGGCCCTGGAGTCGAAAATGTCGACCGGGAAAGTGTTTTCTGCTCCCAGCGACTTGGCCTCCCACTCCCATTCCACAGGTCTGTCATCGATGCCTCGGGCCAGGAGAAAAAGCTGCCTGCCCATCTTCCCGAATTTGCGGACGAGCCATTCCTCCGGGACTTGCCTCAACTGCTCGACAGTGTTGATCCCAAGTCGGGCAAGCTCTTTGGTTGTTTTTGCACCTACCCCCCACAGGACGTCTACCGGCAGGGGGGCTAAGAACTCATCGACCTGTTCCGGCTTGATAATTACCAGTCCATCGGGTTTTTGCAGTCCCGACCCAAGCTTGGCCAAGAACTTGTTGCCCGCGATGCCGACTGACGCGCTAAGCTTCAGTCTTCGCCTGATGGCATCCTTGATCGTTTGGCCCATGTGCTCTAGGGAAGAATAGAAGTGTTCACAGCCCGTCATGTCAAGGAAGGCCTCGTCGATGGAGAGGGGCTCCATCAGGGGGCTGAACTCGCGAAGGAGGGCGAACAGCGCCTGGGATACTTCCTGGTAGCGTTCATGGCGGGGCGGAATGAACACCCCTTGGGGGCATAGCTCAACGGCCCTGCGAATGGGCATGGCCGAGTGGACGCCAAAGCTTCGGGCCTCGTAGGAGCAGGTGGACACTACCCCCCGGGGGGAGCTGCGGCTGCCAATGATCACCGGCTGGCCGGCGAGAGACGGATTATCCAGGATCTCAACGGCAGCGAAAAAGGCATCCATGTCCACGTGAGCTATGGTCCGCAAAGGAATCACCCCCGTGACTATTCGCCGCTTGCGGGGCATTTCCCTCGCACGGCGAGGAAGGAGGAATGTATTGTGCCCGATGCGAAGTACGTCAAATATGGAGGGGTCCGGTTCATTAACAACGCATCTCCCGAAGAGATCAACCGTTTTGTCAGGGGGCTGCCGCCAGAGGACAGGGAGTCCCTGTATGGGGTGATCAGGATCCTCCACGATGAAGGCTTGATTACCGTGTTGGAAGATGAACCGATGACCACGGTCGATGAGAATATGCTGCCGTACCTGGAGTAGCAGGTAGCAATAAAGGGCAATCAATGGGCTTTGTTCCCCTTGTTGGCGCCAGCCCCAGGCCATATAATTATGTATAATGCAAAGTAGTGCGGGAGGGGTAAGACACATGTCCCAAGGGCCCAATGAACGAGGCATTCTGGTGGGCTGCATCCAAAGGGGCCAGTCCCTGGCAGACCTATTGGAATCCCTCGATGAGCTGGCCCTTCTCTTGCAGGCCAGCGGCGGCCTGGCTGTTGGCCGGGTGGTGCAAACAAGCAGCGGTCTCGACAGCGCCACCTACGTGAGCCTGGGCAAGGTCGACGAGATCCGCTGGCAGATAGAGGCGGAAGGGGCGGGCCTAGTCGTTTTTGATGATGAGCTGAGCCCGGCCCAGGCCCGCAACCTGGAGAATATGCTGCAGGTGAAGGTTGTCGATCGCACCCAGTTGATCCTCGACATTTTCGCCCAGCGGGCCCAAAGCAAAGAGGGCAAACTCCAGGTGGAGCTCGCCCAGCTCACCTATCTGCTGCCCAGGCTGACGGGTTTGGGTACCGAGCTTTCCCGCCTTGGCGGCGGCATTGGCACCAGAGGGCCGGGCGAGACCCGCCTGGAGACCGATCGCCGCCGGATCCGCCGGCGCATCGCTCATCTGCGGCGGGCCCTGGAAGAGGTTCGCAGCCGCCGCTGTTTGCAGAGGCGAAGCCGACGGCGGGGGCTTATCCCGACGGTGGCCCTGGTCGGTTATACCAACTCGGGCAAGTCGACCCTCCTGAATCGCCTCACCGGAGCAGATGTGTTCATTGAAGACCAGCCCTTTGCCACTTTGGACCCAACAGTCCGCAGGGCCGTCCTGCCCGACAACCGCAGGCTCCTGCTGGTGGACACCGTCGGGTTCATCCGCAAGCTGCCCCACCAGTTGGTGGCCGCCTTCCGAGCCACCCTCGAGGAGGTGGTTGAAGCGGATGTCCTCGTCCACGTGGTGGACGCGGCGCGAACCGAATGGGAGAAGCAGTGCATGGCCGCAGTCCAGGTCCTGGAGGAGCTGGGGGCCGGCTTCCACCCTCTGCTGACGGTTTTCAACAAGGTTGATCTGCTCAGTCCGGACCAAAGAACGCGGCTGCGGAACGGACATCCCGATGCAGTCCTGATCTCCGCCCGCCATGGCTGGGGCATCCCTGAGCTGCTCGACGCGGTGGGAAGGCTGCTTCCCGACCCGACGGTCCTGGCCGACTTCCATCTTCCCTACGACCGGGGAGATCTAGTCGGCTACCTGCATGACCAGGGGCAGGTGCTGGAAGAGCGCTACACGAACCAGGGCATCCGCATGAAAGTCATCATGCCCCGCATCCTCGCCAACCGGCTGGCGGAGTACAGGGTGGCCGGGGATTAGGAGGTGGTGCAAATGGGCAAGGGGAAAGATAAGTGGCCGATCTTGCTCATCCGGCTCGGGCAGGCCGTGACGGTTGGGCTGGCGTACTACTTCGTCGTAGGCATTCCGGGGCTGACCTCTTCCTTTGTCGCCATCTTCGTGGCGCTGCTTCCTTTTGACTTGATTGTGGCGATGCCCAGCATCTCCTTTGGCCTGCGCCACTGGCGGCAGTTCGTCCGGGTGCTCCTGCCTCGCATTACCGGCACGGCCTTCGTGTTGATGATGGGTCTTGCCTTTGGGTTGGCCTTCGGTTTGGGAGTTCGCTTCGGCTTTCCGGCGCCCCTCGCCGGCGTGCTGCTGGTTGGCCTGTCCTACACGCTGGCGACGAGGATTCGCGGCAACATCTCCAGCTATGTGGCGGTGGTGGGAGGCCTGACCGTCTTCGAGCGTCTCCTTGCCAATCACTTGGGTTCAGGCAATCTTGTCGACCAAATGGCCCCCGTCGTCCTCACCATTGCCGTTGGCACCTTCGCCGCGCTCCTTGCCGGCTGGGTGGTAGGTTTAGTGATGGGGCTCATCACCCGCTCGCTCCTTCCCCGGGGCTACAAGACTCTGCGCAGCTTCGCCTATGAGCTGCCCCTGGAGATGCAGCCCTTCCGGGAAGTGTTGAAAATGGAGACGGATTTGGCTCTGGCCGAAGTCAACGTCGCTGCGAGCTGTCCCTTGGTCGACCGTTCCCTGCGGGATCTGCGGCTGCGCGAGGCTTATAAGACCAACGTGCTGGCGATTCACCGCGCCGGCCGGGACATCGTCGTCCCCGGCGGGGAAGAAGTCATCAAACCGGGAGATATGGTTCTTCTTTTAGGTCCTGTAGGCAGCATTTCCCAAGCTGCCAATTTGTTGAAGGGAAGTGCCGAATGTGGGTGAACAATACAGTTACGGGGGCCAGGCGGTCATCGAAGGCGTCATGATGCGAGGTCGGCGGGGGATGGCCATCGCCGTGCGGACTCCGAAGAACGACATCAACCTCCATGAAGAGCGGCTCCAATCCCTAAGCTCTCGCTATCCTATTTTAAAGCGGCCGATCATCAGGGGCACGGTGGCTTTGATTGAATCGTTGACGTTGGGAATGCGCTCTTTGAACCATTCTGCATCTGTTGCTGCCGAGGGGGAAGGGGAGGAGCTGAGCACCAAGGAGCTGGTCCTGACCGTGGCCTTGGCCGTGGCTTTGACGGTGGGGCTGTTTATCATGTTCCCCGCGTTCATCGTCAGGATCATCCAGGAACGGGTCGCCTCCAACATCCTCCTCAACCTTCTGGAAGGCTTGGTCAAGATAACTGTTTTCGTGGGCTACATCGTGGCCATTGGCTTCTTTCCCGACATCCGCCGGGTCTTTGAGTACCACGGGGCAGAGCATAAAGCCATCAACTGCCTGGAAAGCGGTCAGGAGTTGACAGTGGACAACGCCAAGGGGCACACCACCATCCACGCCCGCTGCGGGACCAATTTCCTGCTCATCGTCTTTTTTACCAGCGTGTTTCTCTTTTCCTTTTTTGGTCGGCCTCCCTTTTTGCAGAGGGTCCTCCTGCATCTTGCCCTCCTCCCCGTCGTGGCCGGCATTTCCTACGAGATCATCAAACAGGCGGGCAAACAGTGTTCGTCGCCCATTTTCCGCCTTATCGCCTATCCCGGAATGCAGCTGCAGCGGCTGACCACCCGGGAGCCCGATGAGGAGCAGCTGGAAGTTGCCATTAAGGCCTTGGAGGCTGTGCGGGCAGCCGATGCCGAGCTAGGGGAGCCCGCGTCCCTCGAATCCAGGCGCAAGGCGGCCAAGACTCCGTAACCGGTGTGCTATAATACTCTTAGAACGTCAAGGAGGGGAAAGGCGGCTAGGCCCTTATGTTAAAGAAACTAGAGGCAGTTGAAGAAAAGTTCAATGAACTAACCCGGCTCCTCGCCGACCCGGAAGTCATCGCGGACCAGGAGAGATTCCGCAAGTACGCCAAGCTCCGGGCGGACATGGAGGAGATCGTTGAATGCTATCAGCGCTACAAACAGGTTCTGGAAGAACTTGGGGGCGTGCAGGAAATGATGGAGGAAGGCCTGGACGATGAGCTTCTCGAGCTGGCCAAAGCCGAAGAAGAGGAGCTCCAGGCGGAGCAGGACAAGCTCGAACACCAGCTCAAGATCCTCTTGCTGCCCCGGGATCCAAACGATGAGCGCAACGTCATCGTCGAGATCAGGGCCGGCACCGGCGGTGAAGAGGCGGCCCTATTTGCCGCGGATCTGTTCCGCATGTATACCCGCTACAGCGAAAGCAGGGGCTGGCGGAGCGAAATCATGAACTCCAGCCCAACGGAACTGGGCGGCTTTAAGGAAGTCATCTTCATAGTGGAGGGCAAGGGCGCCTACAGTCGGCTGAAATTCGAAAGCGGGGTCCATCGGGTGCAGAGGATACCGACCACCGAATCGGGCGGCCGGATTCACACCTCTACGGCCACGGTGGCCGTCCTCCCCGAGGCGGAGGAAGTGGAAGTGGACATCGATCCCAACGACCTTCGCATCGACTTTTTCCGCTCCACAGGCCCCGGGGGGCAAAGCGTGAACACCACCGATTCGGCCGTCCGGATCACCCATCTGCCCACGGGGCTGGTGGTCAGCTGCCAGGACGAAAAGTCCCAGCACAAGAACCGGGAAAAGGCCATGCGCATCCTGCGAGCCAGGCTCCTTGACCGCCTGCAGGAAGAGCAGGAAGCCCGCATGGCCGCTGAGCGCAAGAGCCAGGTGGGCAGCGGCGACCGGAGCGAGCGGATCCGCACCTACAATTTCCCCCAGGGCCGGATCACCGATCACCGCATCGGTCTGACCCTCTACAACCTGGAAAGCGTGCTTGAGGGGGACTTGGACCAGGTGATCGACGCCCTCGTCGAGGCGGATCAGACGGCCAAGCTCGCGGTAGTGGCGGAGGCGTAGCATGCTGACCATCATGGAGGCATTGCAAAAGGCGGCCGCCTACTTTGCCCGGCAGGGGATCCCATCGGCGCGCCTGGATGCCGAAGTGCTCTTGGCCCACGTCCTGGAGTTAGAGCGGATCGACCTTTACATCCAACATGACAGGCCCTTGATTAAAGGGGAGATCGATGCCTACCGCCAGCTGCTGCAGGAGCGGACGAAGGGCGTCCCCGTCCCCTACCTGACAGGGCGGCGGGAATTCTTTTCCCGGGAATTCTTCGTCAACCCTTCCGTCCTCATCCCCAGGCCGGAGACGGAGCTGCTCGTTGAGGCCGCGGCCGATTGGTGCAAAGGCTTGAAAGCTCCCTTGATCGTCGATGTGGGAACTGGATCGGGCATCATCGCCATCACCTTGGCTTTGCTCCTACCGGAAAGCAAAGTGGTGGGCGTTGACGTATCAGCTGAAGCTTTGGCCGTCGCCCGGCGGAACGCAGACCATCACGGAGCTGAGGTCGAGTTTCGCCAGGGGGATCTGCTCTGTCCCCTCCAGGACCTAAAAGGAAAGCTCGATGCCATTATCGCCAATCCTCCCTACATAGCTGAAGGAGAGTGGGAGGAGCTGCCCCGGGAGGTGCAGCAGGAACCGGCCCTGGCCTTGCTGGGGGGAGTAGATGGACTAGACTTTTACCGCCGCCTCCTGCTTGAGGGGGCGGCCATGCTCCTTCCCGGAGGCTTGCTCGCGTTGGAAGTCGGCTGGGGACAGGCCGATAAAGTTGCCGCCATGGCTGGAGACCATTGGCGGGTGGAAAGGACTATCCCGGACTACGCGGGCATCCCCCGAGTCATAATGTTGACAAGGAGAGCGGGATGATGCAGACCGTTGTACTCAAATGTCCCCCCGATGATCTAGAGGAGGCGGCCAGGGTCCTGCGGGAGGGAGGCCTGGTTGCCTTTCCCACGGAGACGGTCTACGGCCTGGGCGCCAATGCCCTGGATGAGGAGGCCGTCGCCAAGATCTTCCAGGCCAAGGGGCGTCCCGCGGACAACCCCTTGATTGTCCATTTGGCCTCCGTGGAGGAATTGCCCCAGGTAGTTGCCTCAGTCCCGCCTGAGGCGGCCGTCCTTGCCCGCCGCTTCTGGCCGGGGCCGCTGACCCTAGTCCTGCCCCGCAAGGAAGAAGTGCCCCTGATCACCACCGGCGGACTGGAGACGGTGGCGGTGCGGGTCCCCGATCACCCGCTGGCTTTGGAGCTCATCCGTCGA
>JAAYLE010000165.1 GCA_012522085.1 Bacillota bacterium
TAAAGAGACTGGCACTATGGGTCTTCAGGGGGCCCATTTTTCGTTTGTTCTGCACTGAATTTGCCCAGCACAGCCAAAAAGGGTGCCTTTCTGCGGTTTGAAAAGCACCCTTTATCGACAGTCTGAGGTGAAAGCCGGGGAGAACCCCGGCTTTCACCGACACGACAACTCCTGGTCAAGGCCGCGGCTGATACTTCAGCAGCCTGGTGGCGTTTAGGATTACCAGCAAGACGCTCAGTTCATGGATGAGCATCCCCGAACCCAAGATGACGCGGCCGCCTAGGACACCGGCCAACAGGAGGAAGACAACGGCGACGGCAAAAACTAAGTTCTGTCTGATGTTCTTCAACACGGCCCGGCTAAGTCCGATGATGTAGACCAGGCCGGAGAGCCGATCATCCATCAAAGCCACATCGGCCGTCTCGATGGCGACATCGGTACCGATGGCTCCCATGGCAATGCCCACATCGGCCTGGGCCATTGCCGGCGCATCGTTGACTCCATCACCAACCATGGCGACCCGCTGCCCTTGGGCTTGCAGCCGGGCGATGGCCTTAGCCTTATGCTCCGGCAGGACCCCGGCCTGGAACCGATCGATGCCCACAGCCTCCGCCACCGCTCGGGCCGTCCCCGGATTGTCGCCGGTGAGCATGATAGTCTCCTTCACACCCGCCTTTTTCAAGGAGCGAACCAGCTCTCTAGCCTCTTCGCGAATGGTGTCGGCGAGAGAAATGGCGCCGATGACCTGCTCAGCTCGGGCGAGAAGGATGACGGTCCTGCCCGCAGCTGCTTCTTCATCAAGGTGCACCCGGACCTGAGCTGGGATGGAAAGCCCTTCCCGCTCAAGCAGTTTCTCATTGCCCAAGAGAAGGGTCTGGCCGTTGAGAACGCCCTTGACACCATGACCCGTCAGGACAGTAAAGTCATCAACGGACGGATACGCCAATCCTTCCCCATCAGCCTGGGCGGTAATCGCTTTGGCCAGCGGGTGCTCCGAGTAGCGTTCCAAGGCCGCAGCCAGGGTCAGGACAGCATCCCGTCCGGCGCCAAAGCCCTGTACTCTTACCACCCTGGGCTCCCCTTCCGTCAAGGTGCCAGTTTTATCCAATACCACCACATCGATGGAGCCCAGCATCTCCAGGTACTCCCCGCCCTTGACCAAGACTCCCTTCCGGGCGGCATTGCCGATCCCGGCGACGATGGAGATGGGCGTGGCGATGACCAAGGCTCCGGGGCAGGCGATGACCAGCAAGGTTAACGCCAGGAGGACGTCCCGGGTAATGGCGTAGACAAGAACCGCTAACACCATGATCGCCGGGGTGTAGTAGCGAGCAAATCCTTCCACAAACCGCTGCACCGGGGCCGTCCTCTCCTGAGCCTCTTCCACCATGTGGATGATGCGACTGAAAGTGGTGTCATCCCCAACCTTGTCCGCAATCAGCTCTAGATAGCCGGTTTGGATGATAGTTCCACTGTAGACGTTGTCGCCCAGACCCTTTTCCACCGGCATCGACTCGCCAGTGATCGGGGCCTGGTTGACGAAGGCTTCGCCTTTGATGACGTGGCCATCGACGGGGATCTTCTCCCCCGGCCGCACCAGTACCGTCTCTCCCTTTTGCACCTCTTCCGCCAAAACCTGAAGCTCCACTCCATCCCGGATGACGGTGGCCTGCGTGGGCGCCAGCTCCAACAGCTCCCGCAGGGCCTGACGGCTCTTGTCCATCGTTCGTCCTTCCAAGTAGGAGCCGAAGGCAAACAGGAAAGTGACCACGGCGGCTTCCCAGTATTCACCAATCAGGATAGCCCCTATGGCGGCGGTAGTGACCAAAGCCTCGATCCCGAGCACCCGGTAGCGCAAGGCAAAGAAGGCCTGGCGGGCGATCCTGTGGCCGGCCAAAATGGCGGCCAGAATCATTCCCCCATTGGTCCATAAAGGGGGAAGGAATTGTCCCCGGGCCCCCAGCCAACTGATTAGAATCAGCGCCCCGGCGGCCACTGTCGATGCCGACCGACTACGCCGGAGAAAGGCAATCAGACCCCTTTCCTGCTGCAAAGCATAGACGCCCATGTCTTCCTCCTACATTCCGACTACTTTGTAGCCCAGCCCACCGATTACCTGGGTGATCCGGTCCAGATCGATAAGTTCCGGGTCGTACTCAACGACCGCCGTCGCCGTCGCATAAGCCACCCGGGCACTGAGCACGCCCTTCTCCCGCTCCAAGACCTGCCCGATTTTCTGGGCGCAGGTGGGGCAGGCCAGCTCTTCCAATCGTAAACGTACAGTCTTCATTAGCGATTCCTCCCTTGCATGATTTCCAAGTCTAGCATAACCCCAGGGGGGAAGATTTTTTATGATCTAGATCAAATTTTAATGGGGTTGAAGAAAAAACGTGGGGAAGCTGATTACTCGAATTGGCGCTCCTCGAGGGCAGCCGGATCCTTGAGGATGATCCTCTTCTGCCCGATGATGGCAATAAGGCCATCTTCCTCAAGGCTGCTTAGCCGACGGCTCAGGGTTTCTTGGGTAGTTCCAATGAGGTGGGCAAGCTCTTCCCGAGAGGCCAGCAGTTCAATAGTGATGCTCCCCTGGGGATCCTTCCGGCCCAATTTGGCAGCAAGCTGCAGGAGGAGGGAGATGACCCGCTGCTCACTGTTCTTAATGCCCAGATCTTCGATCAACTGCTCGGCCTCGCTCAGGCGGTGGCTCAAAGCCCTGATCACTTTCAAGGCCGCCTCCGGGTTTTCCCGAAGAATGTTTTCCACATGCTCCTTTTGAATGGTACAGATGGACGTTGGCGCCAAAGCTTCCGCGTTGAAAGGTAAAGGTTCTTCGCTAAACAGGGAAAGCTCCCCGAAGAAATCCCCTGGTTCGAGAAATCTAAGGATCTGTTCCTTCCCTTGGGGTGAGATGCGGTTGATCTTGACCCTGCCAGTACGGACAATATGCAGGCTGCCTCCCGCGTCCCCTTGGGCGACGATAAGTGCCCCTTTGGGGTACGTCCGGGAAACGATGACTTCATGGAGCCGAGCTAGCTCCCCTAGGCCCAAGTCCGCAAAGATGGGAACGCTGGCAGCGCAGATGTGTTCGGGACAGGTATGCTCCACTTCATCACCCCCATATTTGACTGGCCTTAGATTACCATGGGGGCAGGGGAGTGTCAACGACTAGGCAGTTCCGACCCCGCAACGATGGAAATTGCGGTCCGCCGATGAACGCTCGACATCAACAAAGCTTCCTCCTGAACCTGGTGCTGAGTCTCCCGATCCAGAGGAGGGAAATGACCAGGGCGGGAAATAAGTAGAGGCTGCTTTTTTCGTGCGCCAGTTTGGCCGCCCAGAAAGTAGGCAGAAAACCGGCAAGATACTGGACTTTGGAAGACAAAAAGAAGGGTGCGACGAGCCCGAGGAATAGGAGCGATGCTATTTTCGCCATCGCCATGCCTTCAACTTTGTTGCGGGAGAAGGAAAAAATCAACAGGGCGGCGGCTGTGCTCGCGAGGCTCATCACCAGGGAGACTGCCGCAAGGACCGGCAAGTCCCAGTCGGTCAGCGATGAATAATGAGTAAGCAGCATCGCGAAAAAGAAAGCTAGAGAAGCTGGCAAAATCAGCCTAGAGAGCATATAACCAGTCTTGCCCACGGGGGTGACGGCCATGTAGGCCGCCATATTCTCATCCCTCTCCGCCAGTAGCACCATGGCCGAAGCAAAGCAGGCCATGTATGAAGGGGTGAGGCACAACCAGAGATCGAATAGGAGGTAATAATCGGCCAAGAGCACCGCTCTGTCAAAGTAGGCGCACAGCAGGGCGTCCACGTATGGCACCCCAAAACGGAAAATAAGCGCGGTCAGTAAAGGAGCAAAGCATACCGCCCAGAGCATGTTGTCTCTAGTAATCTGCCGGATGAATACACCAAAAGAGGCCAAGAGCGGCTTCAAAGCTTAACCCCCCCTATTTGCTTGAACATCCCGGCGACCGTCCGGTTAGCGATCACCCAGGCAGCCAAAGTCCAACTGGCCAAGATTACGCCCGACGGCAGGACAGGCCTGTTGGGCATACAAAGCTGCATCATACTCACACCGGGATGAAGGAGCAGCCAGCTCGGCTGCCACCCAAAGAGCCAAGCCGCGGCGGGCAAATTGATGAGCAATTGAACCGGGACGGTGGAAATGATAAAGCTGTTCAGGCTGACGCTCCTAGCGACAATGACCAGTCCCACCGCGGAAAACAAGCAGGAGCACAAAAGTAAGCCCACCAGAAACTGGATCGTTATCTTCACCGCGCCGCCGACTAATCCGATCGTCAATCCGACGATGACGGAAATCACCCCTATGGAAAACAGCTTGGACAGGGTGTATTCATGGGTCCTTGCGGGTGAAACGGCAATGCTGTCCAAGGTGCGCTCGCTCTTTTCGAGGAGCACGATCGCTCCCATGAAGTAAAGTCCCATGGCGGCCGGATCGGAAAAGATCATCAGGATGGCCGCTCTTTCCCTCCATCCATCGGGAAAGACCGAGAGCATGCCGATATACAACAGAGCAAGAAACATGTAGAGAAAGTAAAACCCGTATTTGTACTGAAACCGCACATCACCCCGTAGCAGCGCCCATAGCCTCATGCCAGCCGCCTCCCCGTTATTTCCACGAAGATGTCGTTCAGCGTGGGCTCACTGCTGTGAATGGATAGCAGCCGATTATCCTTCAGCAGTTGTTGCAACAGCTCATCTTCTCCGGTGCGGTCGATGGCCACTTCCCGCTGCTGCTCCTTGCCATCCTGCAAAAATGTGTACCGAATGATGGAGGCGCCTTTGGCCATGATGAGACTCCGCGGCGCATCTACTGCCCGCAGACTGCCGTCGACAATGAAAGCCACCCGGTCGCATAGTTCGGTGGCATCATACATATTGTGCGTGGTGAGCACGATTGTCTTTCCCTTTGCCTTCTGCTCGAGGATGATGTCTTTGACCCTCCTAGCGTTGGATGGGTCAAGGCCGGTCGTCGGTTCATCGAGAAACAAAAGCTTAGGATCGTGAATCAGAGCCTTGATGAAGTTGAGGCGCGATTTCATTCCCTTTGAGAAGTCAGCTACCCGTTTATCGGCATCCTGCAACAGCCCAACGCTCGCCAACAACTCGTTGGGATCACGGCTTTTCTTATAGAGGGAAGCAAAAAAACGCAGGTTTTCTCTGGCTGAGAGCTTCTCATAGAGGCTTGGAAATTCGAAATCAACGCCAATCTCCTCATAGAAGCCGCGATCACGGGCTTTGACCTCAACACCATTGACCAGTACGCTGCCTTGATAATTCGTCAACAGCCCGGTGAGTATCTTCTGCAGGGTGCTCTTGCCCGCACCAGAGGGCCCAAGAAAGCCGAATATCTCACCTTCCCTGACATCAAAGCTCATGCTGCAGATGAAGGGACGGTTTGTGTAGCTGAAGGTAAGCTGCTTGACGCGGATCATGTCAAACCTCCTCAAACATCTGCATGACAACACCCCGGATCAACAGCCGCAAAGCATCGTCAAAGGCCTCTTCGCTGATTTCGCGCTTGTGCAGCATCGAGAGGAAGATCGCCCTCATCGCGGCACTGAGCACTTCGGTGTTGTCCCTTCTTATACCGGGAATCATGACCATCAGCTGTTCAATGCTGAGATCGTCATCCTTGGCGTGGGCGCGGGCTATCTGCGGAGGCAATTTGCGCAGGAGCAGCTCCAGCTCGCCACTGGTGATGAGCCGATATAAGAATGAGCCTTCAATCTTTTTGTAAAGCCCAAAGAACAGTTCGGTTAACCGTTCAGCTGTTATGTCCTCCGAAAGACTCTCCAGCTCCTCCATCAGCTCGGCCTCCAGCTGATGGTGAAAGGCGCACAGCACTTCATAAAACAGCATTTCCTTCGACTCAAAGAAGAGGTAGAATGTCCCTTTGGCTATGTTGGCCCGCTTGACCAGATCATCGACGGTGGTCTTCCTGATCCCGTACAGGCTTAGACACTCTTGCGCCTCAGCGATAAGTCTCCCTTTGATATACTCCCGCTCCCTCTTGGTAAAAGCCCTCGGCATGTCATCCCATCCTATCTATTTGACTGTCTTTGATTCTATGGTCACTTGGTTTCCTTGTCAATGAGACTCGTCTTGTAGTTACAGTGCGATGTACAGGAGTTTTCCAAACGTTGCTGAACTTGTACACAAAGACCCATCTTAATATTCTGTCTTATCTGTTGACCGACAGCTGCAGAACAATGTCCCGATGCATTGAGGTTTGGAGGTGTCAGCGATGCCTAAGAGAGAACTAGTCTGTCCCCGATGTGGTTCCACTAGGGCAGACAAGATCATTTCTGGGACGCCAACTTTTGAGTTGCGTGAAGCAGGTCAACGAGGAGAGGCTTTTCCAGGAGGATCAATCGTCTCCGATGAGGCCCCTGTGTATGGTTGTCTTGCCTGTCATTATCAATGGGGCAGGCACAAGGGACAAAGCCTGATACCATTGATTACAGCCATTAAAGGGTTTGTTGGGGGGTTCCTCGGATCGAGCTATTCCTTTGAAGCAGACATTACCACCGGGCAAGGCCGCTATGAGGCTTTAGGGTATGGCTATCGCCCTGTATCAGGCGAAAGCAAAACGAAAGAGATCATGGTAACCCGTGAACAGTGGGACCGACTTCTGCGCGCCTTAGAGAAGTGTGACTTTGAGTACTGGGTCGACTGCTATGAAGACCCTGACGTCTTGGATGGAACCCATTGGGAAGTCGAAGTGACCCTAAACACAGGGGAAACGATCGTCAAACACGGGTCTAACAAGTTTCCTGGCAGGTGGCAACAGTTCTGTAAGGCTGTTTCTACTCTTGTCGGTGATACGTTTCGGTAGGCGGTTGACAACTATCCGGATATCGCCGGCAACAGCTGCTTAGCGGAGGCATTTTGGTCTGCTAATGTCTCTAGAAAGGCACAAAA
>JAAYLE010000166.1 GCA_012522085.1 Bacillota bacterium
GAGGACGGGGGGCTCCCCAGCCAAAGCTAAAGGCTCGCCCACCTCTAATGAGGGTACTGTTCCTTGAGTAAAGGGTCCTTCCGCAAGAGCCTTGAGGAGATTGGGCGTTAAATAAGCCATGGCAAACAAGGCAATCCCCGAAGCCCCCTCCCCCCGGGCGGCCTGGATCTGAAGGGTGGGATAATCAGGCGTAGGCAGCTTCCACAGCTGCAGCCCGGCATACACAGGCACCTCGGGAGCCTGGGAGCGAACCCACCGGATCATGCCCCGGACTTCATTCAAGCGGGAACTATAGGCCATCGGGACCAAGAAGTCCACTAAGCCTTCCTCCGCCCACTGGGCCCATGGCTGCAAAAGACCTGGGTAGCCCTTAAACGGCATGCCCGTCGGGGAGACGGCCGCGGAAACCAAAAGACGGGAGTCTACCGACTTAATCTTGGCACGAAGCCGCCTTAACAGCTCCGTCACCTGGCGGGCCCGCCAGGTGTTCCACTGACCGTACGCTTCATAGTCGCCCTCGGGATAAAGGTCTGAGCAGTCCAACCCCGTCTCTTCCCGAAACCTGCTGCGGGCGACAGATTCATAACCAAAATCCCCGTTTTGGGGTTCGGGATAACGGATGTAATCAAGGTGGATGCCAGCGATTTCGTAATTGATCGCTAGCTCTTCAATGAGGGTCTCCAGAAAGCTGCGCACCTCTGCCTCCGCGGGAGTCAACCAGTACCGCTCCCCTCCCGCGGGTCCGTGGCCCTTCTCGCCATCTACTCCCATCGCGGCCCAGTGGGGGTGTTCTTCCAAGATGGGGCCTGGCGTCTTGTATCCCACATACAAAGTATCGAGCCAGGGATGGACTTCCATCCCATGGGACCTGGCCGCCTCGACCAATACCTGCAGCGGATCCCAGCCGTGGAACTTGGGATTTTGTGTGCCCACCGTGGAAGGATAAATCGTCATTCCATGATAGAAGACCTGGGGAAAGATCATGTTGAGATTAGCCTCGGCTAGAGAGCGGACTAAAGCCTCAACCTTTGTCGGCTCCGGAGGGATGCTCCCCACGTCTAGCCACACGGCTCTCCCTTCTCCATGAACGACCCCGGCCCAAGTTAGCACCACGACCAGTGCGATGACTTTAGCAAGCTTTTTCATCATCAGACCCCTTCCACCCGGAGCTTAGCAACATTTTACTAAACCCCCTTGGTCTTGGCAACCAACCCAAGGCTCCCTTTCCTGAGGGCCAAATCGGCGCCCCATTGTTTTCCGCCGCCGGACGATATCGGTAACACTGCAGCCTGGAGTTGGTGATTCGAGCATTTAAGGAGCCCGAAGGGAGTTCCCCTCGGGCCCAGCGTCTTACTTGTATCCGTAAAGGGTCCGGTAGAAATCTCTGAAGCCGGGAGCTAGATCCCACCCGTCGACGATGAAGTCCAGCACCGCCGGCTGGCCCTCCTGATTGGCCTTTAGCGCCCTCTCGAGGGCAGGGGTGATCTGCCCAGGGTCTTCCACCTTCTCGCCGTAGCAGCCACAAGCCCTGGCCAACGCGGCAAAATCTGGCTGGACGCGAAAATCGGTGGCGATGTAGCGTTCGTTCATCTCCCGCTGGTGGAATTTGATCCAACCGAGGAACCTGTTATTGAGAACGACCCAAGTAACGGGAGCGTTGTGCTGCGCGGCCGTGGGCAGCTCCCGCATGTACATCTGGAAGGCTCCATCACCGGTTACGCACACAACATTCTGATCTGGGCGGGCGAGCTTCACCCCAATGGCGCCCGCCACTCCCGTCCCCATGCAAGTCTGGGCCCCCGGCGCCACACAACCATTTTGGGCTGTGCGGAAATAGGGGGAATAGTAGGACCATAGATCCTGCGATCCGTTTTCATTGACCAGAATCGTGTTCCGTCCGAAGACTCTCCCCAGCTCCCAGACAATTCGTTTCGATTTTAGGGGCACGCCATCGTCCTGGCATTCAGCGGCCAACTCTTCCAGGTAGCGCGCCTTCTCCTCCTTGATGGCCTCCCCCCGCTCCTGCCAGCGTCCGTGCGCACCCCTTTCCTCCAACGCCGCGAGCAGATCCCTGAGGACGAGCCTTACATCCCCGACAACGCCCAAGTCGGGCACCCAGTTCCGACCAAGGGCAGTCGGATCGATGTCCACTTGCACCAGCTTAGCTCCTTCGGGGAAATACTTCCACTCGCCGGTTTCGAACTGATCGTTCCGGCTGCCTAGGATCAGGACCAGGTCGGCATCGAAATAGACTTCTTTACCGACGCGGGTCAAGTAAAGGCCGGTTAGTCCCAAAGCTCGCGGGTGATCCTCATCGATTATCCCCCGGCCGGTGGCGGTGGTCAGCACGGGCAGCCCCCAATCGGCCAGCTTCTCAACTTCAGCAAATGCGCCCGACCATACCGCACCGCCACCGCAAATGACGACCGGACGGCTTGCCTCCTCGAGCATCGTCACCATTTGCTCCATAGCTTCAGCAGCAGCGCGGGGCGGCAGCGGACAGAGACTTGGCACATAAGGAGGCATATCCACTTCTTGCAAGCTAAGATCGACCGGGATTTCCAGATAAACCGGGCCGGGACAGCCACTTCTGGCGATATCGATGGCCCGTTTGACGGCCCAAGGTACGCGCTCAGGGGCCGGGATGCGGAAGGCCCACTTGGTCACCGGCCGCGCAATGCCAACTTGGTCCGCCTCCTGAAAGGCGGGCAAGCCTTCGACCTTCGTTCCCACCGCGGCAGAGATGGCCAAGAGAGGCACCGAGGCGGCTTGAGCTTCCAACAAGCCGGAGACCATATTGGTCATCCCCGGTCCATTGCTCCCGAAGCAGACGCCCAAGTCGAGGGCAGCCCGGGCGTAGCCCATCGCCATGAAAACGCCGGAGCTTTGCTCCCGGGCATGAACGACATTGATCTCCCGGCAGTCATAGAGGGCATCGTACAATAATCGGGGATTGCCGGGCATGCCAAAGATGTACTTCACACCCTCATCCCGCAGGGCATTCACGATTGCCTGCCACGAGTTCATCTTGCTCACCGTGTATACCTCCTTTAATAAAAATACGGTCCACACAAGTGTGAATTAATCGTCGCCCTAAATCTTCGGGATATGCCCTGATATTCCCTTTCCCCCTCGAATAAAGCTATTCCTGGATGTTCGTTAATTCTTGACGAAAAGCAGCCCTCGCAGTGGAGGATTTTTCTCCCGGTCTGTTGAATTGGTAGCAGCGAACATGCACGGACTTGCATGATTAATGAGGGGGTATACTTAAAATGAAAAGACTGTTGGTTGTGATCATGATTGCCTCGACCTTGCTTGCTTCTTGCATCGTCGGGGCCAACGCCCAAACCTTGACCGTCGGAACCGATGCCGCCTATAAGCCCTTTGAGTTCATCGACGAGCAGGGTGAGTTCCAAGGTTTTGACATGGATCTGATCAGGGCCGTCGGTGCGGCCATGGGAGTGGAGGTAGTGCTGATCAACACAGCCTGGGACGGCATCATTCCTGGACTGATCAATGGCGACTACGATGTTATTATCTCCGCCATGACTATCACGCCGGAGCGGGCCGAGAGCGTTGACTTCAGCGATCCTTACTTCGACGCCGGCCAGTCCATCCTGGTCAAGAAGAACCGGACCGACATCCAAGGCAGAGACGACTTGATCGGCAAGAAGGTCGCGGTCCAAATCGGCACTACCGGCGACTTGGCCGTCAGCGAAGTGGAGGGCATCGAGGTTTCGCGCTTCAATCTCATGCCGGAGGCTTTCCAGGAACTGTTGAACGGCGCGGCCGATGCGGTCGTTGGGGACAATGCCACCGTCGTCGATTTTGCTGCCCAGAACCCGGACCTGGTCACCATCGTTGGTGAGCCGTTTACCGAAGAGCAGTATGGCATCGCCATCAGAAAGGGCAACACGGAGCTGCTAGCAAAGGTAAACGCGGCCTTGGCTCAGATCAAGGCGGATGGCACCTACCAGCAGATCTTCGACAAGTGGTTTTCGGAATAACTAGGTAACGGCCTATACGGTTGTGTGCGCAACATGCTCACTCAGCGCATGTTGCGCACATTTTAATGTCAATGCTTAGATTAGGGAGGTAAGGTATTGACTTTTCGTTGGGACATCCTTTTTCGGTCACTGCCCTATCTATGGGAAGGCGCCCAGATGACCATCAGACTCACGACTACTTCAGTTGGCGCGGGCTTCATAATCGGCACCCTACTGGGCATGGCCCGCATTTGCCAGTACAGGCCTTTGCGCACCCTGGCTGCAATCTACATCGACTTCATTCGCGGCACTCCCTTGCTGGTCCAGATTTTCCTGGTCTACATGGGCTTACCTCAGCTGTTGTCCTTCCCGATGCCTCGGCTGACGGCAGCCTTTTTGGCGTTGAGTCTAAATAGTGGCGCTTATGTTGCCGAAATCGTCCGCGCCGGCATCCAATCGGTTGATCCCGGACAGACGGAAGCGGCCTTATCTCTAGGCTGCAGCAACGCCCAGGTGATGCGATACGTCATCTTGCCCCAAGCGTTCAAACGGATTATTCCACCCCTAGGCAATGAATTCATCGCTATGCTTAAGGATTCATCCCTAGTTTCGGTCATCGCTCTGGAAGAATTGGTCCGCCGAGCGAACATCGTTATTACCAGGACCTATCGTCCCTTTGAAATCTGGCTTGGGGTTGCTTTTATGTATCTGATCATGACCATCGCCATCTCCCGCCTGGTGGCCTATATGGAAAGGAAGTTGAACATCGATGTTTGAGATCCACGATCTACATAAACATTTCGGCAGCCTGCACGTTCTCAAAGGCATCACTTGCAGCATCGCTAAGGGACAAGTAGTGGTCATCATCGGCCCTAGCGGGTCTGGCAAGAGCACCTTCCTGCGCTGCCTGAACCTCCTCGAAAAACCCACCGGCGGCACCATTTACGTCGATGGCGTCAACATCACCGATCCGAAGACAGATATCCGCAAGGTCCGGGAGAACGTCGGCATGGTTTTCCAGCGATTCAACCTCTTCCCCCATATGACCGCGCTGGAGAATGTGGCCTTCGCACCGCTGCGGGTACTGCACCTATCGAAGGAAGAGGCTCGGGAACGAGCTTTAGACTTGCTCGTCAAAGTGGGACTGGGTGACAAGGCCGATTCTTACCCCGATCAACTCTCTGGCGGACAACAACAACGGGTGGCCATCGCCCGGGCATTGGCCATGCGCCCGAAGGCGATGCTATTTGATGAGCCAACATCGGCCCTCGATCCGGAAATGATCGGCGAGGTCTTGGAAGTGATGAAGGCCTTGGCCGAAGAGGGGATGACGATGGTCGTGGTCACCCATGAGATGGGCTTTGCCCGGGAAGTTGGCGACGTAGTGTTGTTCATGGATGATGGCCTCATCGTAGAGCAGGCTCCCCCTGAGATCATGTTCAACTGTCCTTCCCACGATCGCACCAAAGCTTTCCTAAGCAAGATCCTTTGACGGCAAGGCCGCTACCGGCCTTGTTTCGTCTTCCCCCCGACCCCGAAGTTCGGTGAAGAGCATCCCCGACAGGATCAGGATGCATCCGACCAGTTGCCTAAGGGACAAAGACTCGTGGAGCCAAAAATAGGCAAACAAAGCGGCAAACACCGGTTCAGTCGCGAAGATGATTCCCGTGCGGGTAGGACTGGTGAACCGCTGCATGGCGGCTTGAATCAAAAAGGCAACCGCGCTGGCGAGGATGCCGGTGATGGCCATGGCCATCCATGTCCTGGGCGTTGCCTGGAAAGTGGGCTCTTCCCAAATCAAGGTGAAGACCCAAGACCAAAGGGCCACCGCCAACATCTGGCCAACCACAAGTTCGTAAGTGGACGATCGGGTCGCGTACTTGCCCATGAGGACGATCTGACCGGCAAAGGCGAAGGCACAGCCAAGGACCAACAAATCTCCCACGTTAAGGGCAAAACCATCACCGATAGTCAAACAGCCGAGCCCAACAGCAGCCAGGAGGGCCCCCCCAATGGCCTCGGGCGACGGCAGGGAGCGCAGCCCCACCGCGGCCAGCAAAGGCACCAAGACAACGGACAGCCCCGTGATGAAGGCAGCGTTCGAAGCTGTCGTGTACTTAAGGCCCACAGTCTGAAGAGCGTAGCCGGCAAACAACACAGTGCCCAGTCCAACTCCCCTCCACAGACAAGCTGCCTGCGGCTTTCGTCCCCGGAAAAGCGCCGGTACAGCCAAGACGACCAGGGCCAATGTGAAGCGGATGGCCAAGAAATTGTACGGCGCCAGGTCCGCTAGGGCTTCTTTGACGGCCACAAAGGTAGTCCCCCAGATGGCGGAAACAAAAAGCAAGGCCGCATCGGCCTGCCGACGGGAATAACTGCTCTGAATCATGCTGCAAAGCCCCTTTCTGTATTCCGCTTACTTATTCCACCCATGCCGGGCAACTCCTGCCCAACGGGGCAATCGGCTCCAAGGTATTGGCAAACTTTGCCTTTGATGGTATCGTTGTAACTAGGAGGTATTCGCGATGGATGCTCCCCGGGAAGTCTTCGCCCTCGACATTGGCACCAGGAAAATCGCCGGCATCCTAGTGGAGCAGCGAGGCGACAGCTGCCAGATCCAGGCCGCGGCCGTTGAAGAGCAGGCGCCTGGGGCAATGGTCGACGGGCAAATCCACGATGTGACCCAAGTAGCCAAGACCATCGCCATCGTTCGGGACCGCCTGACGGCCGCCACCGGCAAGGAGCTGACCCAGGTGGCCGTAGCTGCTGCGGGACGATCCCTAGTCACGGCCGATGGCGGCGTCCAACGTTCCTTGCTGCTCAGCGAACCGATCACCAGGGAACTAGTCACTGCTCTGGAGCTCGAGGCCGTCGATGCGGCGGTCCGCCAATTGGCTCAGGACGCCCAGCGGGAATCTTACCTGTGCGTTGGCTACCACGTGCGAGAATCCCGGCTCGATGGGCAGCGATTGGCCAGTCTCATCGGCCAGCGAGGGCGACGGGCCCAGATCGATGTCATCGCCACCCTCCTCCCCAGGATCGTCGTGGATTCATTGCGGAGCGCCTTGGGACTAGCCGGTCTGCAAATGGCATCCATCACCCTAGAGCCAAATGCGGCTATCAACGTCATTGTACCTCCATCGATGAGACGGCTGAACCTGGCCCTGGTGGATATTGGCGCGGGAACATCGGACATCGCAGTCACCCGCGAGAGCAAGGTCCTTGGCTTCGGCATGGTTCCCGTAGCCGGCGATGAGGTCACAGGGGCCATCGCCGACGCCTTCCTCTTGGATTTCTCCGTTGCCGAAAGGGTCAAGCGCCAATTGGAAGCAGGTCCCATCAACTGCCAAGACGTAGTGGGAAATGAGCTGGAGCTCTTGCCCGAGCAAGTTCAGGAAGCGGCGGCCCCAGCGGTAGACAAGCTGGCTGCGGCCATCGCCCAAGTCATCCTCCAGCTCAACGGAGGGCGTCCCCAAGCGGTCCTTTGCATCGGCGGCGGCAGTCTGACAACGGCCCTCATCGACGCCCTGAGCCGCCATCTGGAGCTGCCAGCCAATAGGATCGGCATCCGGGATCGAGACAGCATCCCCCATGTCAAAGGGTGCCCCGAGTTCACCGGGCCGATGACCATAACTCCCATCGGCATCGCCATGGCCGCCTTGCAAAACCAGGCCTTGCAAGCGGTGCCCGTTCGCATCAACGGCACCAGCCATCAACTGCTGCAACTTGCCCGCCGCACCGTCAGGGATATTCTGTTGGCCGCCGGCTTCTCACCCAAGCAGCTCTTCGGTCTGCCCGGGCCAAGCCTTGCCATCGAAGTCAACGGCCATCCCGTCGTCGTGCCGGGAACCCTGGGCGAGCCCGCACCTATTCAGGTCAATGGTCAGCCAGCCGATCTCCATACGCAGATCCATCCCCACGATGAAATCACCATCGGACCTGCCCGCGCAGGTTCGGCCCCTACGGTCCTCGTCAAAGACTTAGTAAAGGATGATGGGGCTAGGAAGTGCTTTACGATCAACGGAGAAAGACGGGAGTTTGCGCCTCAAGCCCTAGTCAACGGCGAAGTGGTAGGCCCAGATCACCGCCTTCAGGATGGCGACCAAGTGACAACGCAAGGGATGATCAAGACTGTGGCCGACCTGCTCATGGAGTTAGGCTACGAGGCAGTGGCCACTTTTCCCTACACCATCGATGATGTGGAGCATTATTGGCAGGCGGAGCCCGAAGTGTTCGTCAACGGTCGCCGAGCCGTCCCGGCAACCACTTTGGCCAGCGGCGATGAGATTTCCATCCGGCCCAGGTCAGATAAGCCAACCTTGTCCATGGTCGCCGCTAGGCTTGGTCTTGCCGATGTGAGCATTACTGTAGACTTTAACGGACAGGCAGTCACCCTGACTAACCCCGCCCTCACCAGACTGCGGGTCAACGGCGAGTCGATCCATCAAGACAGGGAGCTTCAGGCCCATGACCGCCTAGAAGTGCTAGAGCCGCGTCCTTTCATCGTCAACGACATTTTTCGTTTCGTCTCCTTCGATCCTCCCAAGAAGGGCGGCTCCTTGAAAATCAAGGTCAACGGCCAGGCGGGAGGATTCACCACCCCCATCGACCAAGGCGACTCCATCACCATCACCTTCGGCTAGAGTATCTCCAGGAAAAACCAGGCAATCATGACAACTTGGACCAGGACTTTCAGCAGGGCGCCTTTCAGCATGCCAACTAGGGCCCGCCATCCCATAGGCACCGCCCGTCCCATGGGAGTCCCGGCCAGCAGTTCAGCACCGATCACCCCAACCACCGGTCCCAAAAAGAACCCGATGGGACCGAAGACGAATGGACCAATGAGGATCCCCAAGGCTGCCGCCCAGCTAGCCCTAGGAGTGCTTCCCCCAACTTTGAGTTCATGTCTAGTCCCAAGCCAATCCATCAGGGAAGCCAATATTGCCAGTCCCCCTTGGGCCAAGAGAAAGGGCCATCCAAATTCCGCAAAATCAGTCATGAGACCAAAGAAGAAAATGCCGGCCCAAATCAAGGGAGCACCTGGCAAGACAGGCAACAACACCCCCAGCATCCCTAGGATGAAAAACCCACTGGCCACCAATATCGCTAGCATCTGCTGCTCTCCTCCGCGCCGTTTGGAGAAGAAGCTTCCACGTTCAAGGACGGGACTCCTTTTCCGTTGGAGGCGGCCTTCGTTGCAAAATTTATCTAGACAGGCAAAAATCTTTGTGATATAGTGGTTTTATCCCGGTTCGGAACCGGCAAAGGAGGAGATTTTTCTTTGGAGCAAGGCATTGTCAAATGGTTCAACGCGGA
>JAAYLE010000167.1 GCA_012522085.1 Bacillota bacterium
AGGAGGGCGATGCCGCAGTCGAGCTTCTTGGACACAAAGGGGGTGTCAATGCCGGCAGCTGTCAGGATGACCCGGTCATCTTGGAGGGTGAAGCGCCATGGCTGGCGATTCATGGCCGAAGGGGCAAGGCGGGCCGCTTCGACGCCAGCTTTAACCCATGGCGGAGCCTGGTGGAAAGAAGGACAGATCGTCGCCAGGTCCTTTCGGCCTTTGCTGCGGGCAAGGCCCTTGAGGACGCGGTGGCCATAGCCCTGACGGGATGCGGGGTAGCCTAGGGGAATAATGGCATACACCCTCTCTCCGGGTGAGGCAAGTTTCTTGGCCATCTTGGATGCCCGGAACATCCCTCCGACCCAACATGTCCCAAGGCCCATGGCCGTCGCCTCCAGGACGAGGCCTTCGCCCAAGTAGCCGATCTGTTGATCGATTCGCTCATCTTTGGGATTGCCCAGCAAGGCAATGTAGCCTTGAGCCCCGGCGAAAAGACCATAAGCGGCTCCGCGCAGGATGTCCCGGGGCTCATCGTCCACGACGACGGCCCTTGCCGCAGGAGCCGCAGGCTGAAGCAGGTCGATTGTTTTCGTCAGCTGATGGAGGGATGTCTCTGGAATCGGCTGCCGGTCGAAACTGCGAACAGAAACCCGGTGGAAAATAGCGTCCCTCCAGCGGGCGATGAGGGCAGGATCATCTCTGGGAAGCACAATCCCCACCTTCCCCTTTCACGGTCTCGACGGCATGGGGCAAAGCCTCTAAGATCGCCCCGAGGGATTCCTCCACTCCTCGGGGGCTGCCGGGAAGATTGATGATCAAGGTTCCACCCCGGGTGCCGGCAACGGCCCGCGAGAGCATCGCGCGGGGAGTATTCTTGAGGCCTGCAAGGCGCATCGCCTCACCGATGCCGGGAGCCTCCCGCTCGATCACTGCCCGGGTCGCTTCCGGAGTCACATCCCGGGGACCAAGGCCAGTGCCGCCGCTAGTAAGGATCAGGTCCAACTTCCACTCGTCGGCCCATTCCAGGAGCTTCTCTTTCAGGATCACTTCTTCATCGGGCAGGATGGCCTGCTGGATGACCTCGCCAGCGATTTGCTCAACCATCTTCTCGATCAGATCGCTGCATTTGTCCTCCCGCTCGCCCCGGGCCCCTTTATCGCTGGCGATCAAGACTCCGACGGTGATGAGCTTGACGGGCTCTATCTCATCGCCGGCTTTAACAGGACCGCCTTTCAGGACTCGGACGAAGATCCCTTCCCGAGGCATGACGCAGTCGCCGACCTGCCGATAGATGGCACAATGATGATGACACTCCTTGCCGTGCTGGGTGACTTCCAGGATGGCGGTGGAGCCTATCCGCAGACGGCTCCCGATGGGCAGGGCCAATAGATCGATTCCAGAGGTGGTGATGTTTTCAGCGAAATCCCCTGGGGAAAGCTCAAGGCCCTTGGAGCGCATCTTGTCGATGCTCTCCTGGGCGAGGAGGCTCACCTGCCGGTGCCACGGCCCCGCGTGGACGTCTCCCTGCAAACCATAGTTGTCTAAGAGTTGTCCTTGGTCAATAGGATTCTTCTTGACCCCTTGCTTATCACTTATCGAGACGGCTACAACCCGACCGGTCAACTCTTCCACTCCTTTCAACCGCCGACCTTAGACATGGGCACGTTGCATACACCATCCTGCAGGTTGTGCTGTTTCGGCTTGCTGGCGATGGCTTGCGCCAAAAGATCAACTAAGCTCTCATCATCCAGTCCCGATCTTAGTTTGTCCCGGAGGGGTATCCCGAAAGTAGAACAAAGGCAAGGACGAATTACCCCGTCAGCAGTCATCCGGAGGCGATTGCATGTCTCACAGAAGTGCCCGCTGATGGGCGAGATGAAGCCGACGGTGCCCAAGCCCCCCTCCAGCCGAAAGTAACGGGCCGGCCCGGCTCCCTGGGGTCCGGGGCAAGGTATGAGCTCATCGTGGATGGCAGCTTGCATCTCGCGGACGGAAACGAACTGGCGTCCCTTGGCATTGCTGTCTAGGGGCATGACTTCGATGAAGCGCACATGCAAAGGCAGTTTGCGGGTAAGATCGGCAAAGGCCGGCAGTTCATCCAAGTTGGCATCGGCCATGGCCACCACGTTGATCTTCACGGGGTCAAAACCAACCTTCAGGGCGGCTTCAATCCCCTGCCACACCTTGCGGATGTCTCCCCCCCGTGTCAGCTCCCGGTAGCGCCCGGGGTCAAGGGTATCAAGGCTGACGTTAACCCGGCGCAGACCGCGACGGTAGAGATCTTCCGCCATATCCGCCAGGAGGATGCCATTGGTCGTGAGAGCAAGATCCTCGATCTCCGGTATCTTGGCCAACACTTCAACCAGAGCGAGGATCCCTTTGCGGACGAGGGGCTCCCCTCCAGTGAGGCGAATCTTTCGGATCCCTACCTTGACCGCGGCCTTGACCACCCGGTAGATCTCTTCAAAGGTGAGGATTTCCTCGTGGGACTTGGGGACGACGCCTTCCGGCGGCATGCAATAAACGCACCGCAAATTACAGCGGTCAGTGACGGAAATCCGCATGTAATCAATCTTTCGTTTGAATTTGTCCCTCATCACTATCCCCCGTAGATTTTAGACAGCGGCATCAATGCCAACGACGCGCACTTTGGCCCCAAGAGCCGCTAGTTTTTCTTCAAACCGCTCGTACCCGCGGTAAATGTAGTGGAGCCCTTCGATTTCCGTGACCCCTTCGGCCCCTAAAGCGGCGACGACCAATGCCGCACCCATGCGCAGGTCACTAGCAGTGACCGGGGCGGCGCTCAGCCGGGGGCGGCCGGTGATGACGGCCGTGCGGCCATCGGACTTAATGAGGCCACCGAATCGTTTCAGCTCATCCACATGCCCGAAGCGGTTTTCGAACACCCGTTCATTGATGATGCTTGTCCCTTCCCCCTTCATCATAACGGCAACTAACACCGGCTGCAAATCAGTGGGAAAGCCGGGATAAGGCAAGGTCTTGACTTGGATCGCCCGGGGGCGGCCCTTGGCGGCTAGGCGGATGCTGTCCCCGCCCACGTGGAGCTTAGCCCCCGCCTCCTCCAACTTGCGCAGGACCGCTTCTACGTGCTTCGGAATCACATCTTCCACTACGATGTCCCCGCCACAGGCCATTGCGGCCCACAGGAAAGTCCCCGCCTCGATCCGGTCGGGTATGATGGTATGATGGGTGCCCGAGAGGGCATCAACCCCTTCAATCCGGATCACATCGGTGCCCGCACCTTTCACCTTGGCTCCCATCATGATGAGCAGGTTGGCCAGATCGACTACTTCCGGCTCCTTGGCCGCATTGTAGATGATGGTCATGCCGCGGGCCAAGGTCGCGGCCATCATCAGGTTCTCCGTGGCCCCGACGCTGGGGAAGTCCAGGTAGATTTCCTCCCCCCGCAGGCCGTCAGTCTCGGCAATGATGTAGCCGTGTTCCACCCAGATCTTGGCGCCAAGCTCCCTTAAGCCTTTCATGTGCAGATCGAGGGGGCGGGAGCCAATCTCGCAGCCGCCGGGAAAGGAAACCTTGGCTTTGCCATAACGGGCCAGCAAAGGCCCTAAAAACAAAGATGAGGCCCGGAGCCTCTTGGCCAATTCATGGGGAACGATAGGGATAGTGCGGGCGCTGGCCTTAATCTCGAGGACGCCCATGCCCCGCCAGCGGATGCTTGCACCCATCTGCCTCATTATTTCAAACATCCACCTGACATCGCTGATATCAGGGACGTTCTCCAAGACCACCTGTTGGTCAGTCAGCAAAGCGGCCGGGATGAGGGCAACCGCGGAATTCTTGGCGCCGCTGATGACCACCTTGCCTTCTAGGGGGTGCTCCCCTTCAATAAGCAGTTTTCGCATTAGGATTTCTCCTTTGACAACCTTGCGCAAAGTCCTATCTGATTATGAGTTCGCCGGTTACTTCATGGTTCCTCCTTTATCGACCAGCACCGCCTCATTCTTCGTCCACACATCGCCGAGGAGGATATGTCCGCCGATGGTCGCCTGACCATCTCCCTCGACGGAAAGCCTCACTCCCTTGATGCCGGGGAGCTCACACAGGGTGTTGACCACAGAATAGATGGTAAGCTCCTCGCTCCGGCTGCCACCCCAGTAATTATGGACGACTTCTGCGCTCAAGTCCACCTGACAAATGCCCTGGTGGATCGCAAGGCCCTTGACTTTAGTCCCCCGGGGCAGCGTCCGCAAAGCGATCCCCGCCGTGGGGCCCTTGATGAGCTCATCTAGAACCCGGAGGGCAAGACTTGCAGTATCGGTCGGATAGGGCGCCACATCCCGCAATTCCACCACTAAGCCGTCCTCCCGATTGGTCCCTCCTAGAAAATAGAGGAGGACCTGCCCATCGTTCAGCTCGAGGGAGGGCCCTATCGCCGGCTCCCTGGGCAGGACATCACCATCGCCCCTTTCGGGGCGGGATTGCTCCAGTTGTCCTTCGATGAGAAAGCGGATCACCCCGCTACCGATGGCCCCAGCGATCTGACGTTGGTGCTCAGGGTCCCCAAGGAGTCTTTCCTCCCTGGGGTTGGAAAGAAAACCGACTTCGACTAGGGCAGCGGGCACCCCGGCATCCCGCAGGATCTGGAAACTGGCGGCCCTGGCTTGGCGGTGATTCGGGCCGAGCCGGTTCAGCAATTCGTTTTGAATCAAGATGGCTAGATGTCTTCCTCGGTTATCGTTTGGGAGGTAGAAGGTTTGGGCCCCGGATAGGACGGGTTCCGGAGCCCCGCTAGCATGGATGCTGATTAATACTCCTCCCCCTTGGCTCCGGGCCAAGGATCCCCGGCGGATGATGTCCTGCCGGCTTCGTCCCATAGGAGCTCCTTCCGGGTCGGCCAGGGCCCCATTATCCCTGCGGGTGTAAAGGACCTCGATCCCCTTCTCCTCCAGCATGGCTCCCAGGGCCTGAGCAATTGCCAAGGTCACGTCTTTCTCGGCCAGCCCCCCGGAGCCGACTGCGCCCGGATCAGCCCCTCCATGGCCGGGATCGATGATCACCCTGCCCCCCACGGGGGGAGTGCTTAAGTATACAGGCAGGGTATTGGTGAATGCCAGATTCCACCCCAGCAGGAAGCAAACCCCCCCAAGGAGGAGGCACAGTTGTCTTTTGGTGATGATGATAAATGGTTTCAGACGGCCCATGGTCCCCACCAAGCTTTGGGGGAAGATACTAATACTTATTCTTCCCCCCGGGACCCTATCCCTAAAGGGCGTCCTTCTCCACTACATAGACCCGGTAGCCCCCTTGTTTGGCCACCTCTCGGCAGTTGCCGAACATCTCTCGGAGGAGGCCGGCCAAGGTCTTGACACCTTGCCGGGTGCGCCCGACAATGTACAATTGCCCGCCGGGAGCCAAAGCTCGATAGGCCTCTTCCAAAAGGGACAAAACCACCTGGCGGCCGGCCCGGTAGGGGGGGTTGCAAGCAATGAGGTTGAAGGTCCGATCCTGTACCGGTTCGAGTCCCTGGCCCCAATAGACCCGGGCGTTAGTGATACCGTTTTCCCCAAGGTTCCGCCGGGCAAGCTCCACGGCCCGACTGTTCACATCGACCATGTGGATCACGGCCTGGGGCGCAAGGGAGCCGAGAACGATCCCAATGGGGCCGTAGCCGCATCCAAGGTCCAGGAAACTCCCCTCCTCCGGCACGGCGATGCTCTCGATGAGGAGCCGTGTACCGGGGTCCACGCGTTTCTTGGAGAAGACGCCCTCGTCGGTGATGAAGGTAAACTCCCGCCCCCGAAGCTCCTCTTGGAAGCGCTGATAGCGATGATCGGCCTGAGGCTGGGGCGAGAAGTAATGGTCCCCGGTCACCCATCCTCCCTCCCTAGATACAACATCCGATTCAAGGCCCGGTCATAACTGCTCCACCCTTTGGACCCCGATTGTTTGGCGGCGGCCACGAACTTGAAGACTTCCGCATCCATCAGGTCAGCCTGGTGGAGGACACATGCCTCCGGCATCTTCGGACGGCGAGGCGAACCCCACTCATACTGGCCGTGGTGGCTGATCAGGAGATGACGAAGGCGCAGCTTAAGCTCGGCCGGGAAGCCTTCCAGATCGTCGATGACCCGGCAGAGCATCTCATCGGCCATGACGATGTGACCAAGCAGCCGCCCTTCATCGGAGATGTCGATGACCACATCCCAGACGTACTCGTGGAGCTTGCCGATATCATGCAAGATGGCCCCGGTCAGGAGCAAGTCCCGATCGAGGGGATAGATGCGGGCCATCTGATCGCATATCCTAACCACATTCCAAGTGTGCTCGATGAGTCCTCCCAAGTATGCATGGTGCATCCCCTTGGCTCCGGGGGCCTGACGGAAGGCGGCAGCCACTTGTTCATCACCGAGGATGTGGCGAAGGAGCCTTTGCAAATGGGGGTTTCCGATGGACTCGACTACGTCCTCGATCTCTTGGAAGATCTTGTCTGGATCAGCATCCCCCGTCGGCAGAAAGTCCCCCGGGTCATACTCCCCAGCTTGGGCTTGGCGCAAGGTGTCCAAGACTATCTGGGGACTGCCCCGGTAGACCCCGACCTGGCCTTCGACCCAGACCGGAGCGCCTTCTTCCACCTGGGAGTATACCTGGGGGCCCCCATCCCACAGGACGGCGCTTATCTCCCCCGTCCTATCCCCCAGCTGACAGTTCAGGAAGGACCCCTCCTTGGACACGAAAGAGTCCAGCCGTTTGCGCTTCAGGACAAAAGAACCTGCAACGCGGGCACCTGGCTGCAGGTCCTTGATATAGGTGCGTTTCCTGTGAATATGCCCTTCCTCCCTTCGGCCGCAGGTCAACCTCCTAGGATGGGAAGCAGTTTGGTCAGGGTCTTCAGGTCCGAAGCATTGTGGCTGATGACCCCCTCAATTGCACCCACATCCTGGGTCTCAACAAAATGATAATAAATCTCGGGAATGAGGGCTCCCGGGATGTCATCCGCCGGGCGGCTCTGCAGACAGTAGTCTTCAACGGTGGTCAGGCGACAATTGGGCAGCCGTCCCTGCCAAACCCGCCGGACATGGGACAATAGGTCTACATGAAGCTGTCCCCTGGGAAGGGGAAGGCCATGGAAGAGGCAACGCGCCCGGATGAAGGGCACATCAAATTTCCTGCCATTATAGGTAAACAGCAAAGGAAAGTCCTGGAGCTCATTGATCACCAAGGACAGCAATGGCCCCTCTTCCTCGAAGCAGCGCGCCAGATACTGCTTCAGGTAAAAGACCCCCTCTCGCCAGTGGACCATCCCCACCAGAAAGAGGGGCCTAACGCTGACAAGTCCGGTCGTTTCGATATCGAGGAAGACGGCCTCCTCAGGCTTGAACATGCCGACCAGATCCAGGTCCCGGGCACCCGCCTGCCGGAGGCTATAGACGTCGCCCCCATCGATGGCCGCCAGCATTCGCCGAGCTTGGGGGCCCCAGCGGGGATGGTCGACCAGGTCCTCCAGGCGGTGATAGCCTTCCGTCCGCAGGCGTCCCTCATTGTAGGGACCGATGCCATGGAGAAGCTGAAGCTGGCATTTTAGATCCCCCGGCGAGGGCCAGGGAAGGTCCCCCGACCACTCATCGGTAATGAGATAAAGGGTTCCCCCTTCATGCTCAATCTCCCGACCCCCCATGATATCCTGAGCTAGAGGGCGCCGGGAGGCAGCTCTCCTTTGTCGCTCGCGCACACGCCGCGCTAAATCCATCGACATAAACGCCACCCGTCGACAATAGACTGGCATCTATCTTCTGGGAAAGACGGCCTTTCTCCTGCCTACAGGGGCCACAGGGAGAAAACGACGCACAGGATCAAGGGAACCATCCCAAGGAGGACCGCCGGCCACAACAGGTGGGCGGGCAGCCCTGGATCGAGGACTTCCTCTAGCTTCTCTTCCATCATGCGATAGAAGGTAAGCTTGGCGCTGATGGTGATTATGTCCCCGTCAGGGGCTAGACCTTGCAGGAAGCAGTCTTGCATGCCGTTTTCGACGACTACCGCCCAACCCTCGGCCCAAGTCCGCACCAACCCTTGCACATGGTAGGCCAGGAGGAAAAAACAACACCAAATGGCAACGGCGCCGACAAATCCCAACACGTAGCCGTTGCCCCCAATCCACCACAGATAGCCTTGGGCAAAGTAGACCAAGAGAGCCACGACCATCCCTAGTCTAAGGGCCAGACGATAGGATTCCTCCTTGGTTTCATGGACGCGGACGAAGTCAATCCGGTCCGGCAGCGGCGGGTCCCCCACATGTTTGATCACAGCTAGGATGACCTCGCCGGCTCCCGCGAGGAGATAACAGAGGGGTGCCGCCCAGGCGAAACACAACAAGGGCGCGAGCCACCCCTCCCAGGATCTAAAGCCTAAGGCTGCCCCCACCACCGCCAACAGACCAACATAAATCAACGGGAAATAGCCCTCAGCCCGCAGATGGGGAAAGAACACCCACCGGGCAAGGAGGACAAACACGATGGTAAAGCAGACAACAACCAGTTCATCCCAAGAGCCCAGGGACATGGACTCCCGGGCAAAAACGAGGAACGCCGCCAGGATCCCGGCGAGAAGATAGGCGCCATACTCCTTTCGATCCATCATCTCCCCCTCCGTCGGCCAGGCCTTACTACAGCTTATGGGCCGGGGAGCCTGCCTAGAACAGGGGAGGGATCTAGACTGTGCCTTCAAACATCACCGACTTGTTCTTCCCTCCGGCCTTGGCTTGGTAAAGGGCCTGATCGGCCAGTCGGAGGAGCTCTTCCTTGTCCCGCACCAGATCACTGGTGCAAGCGATGCCCACCGATGCCGTCAAGGTGGCGCCGGAGGTCTGGCCCGCGTGCCGTTCCAAGAACTCATCGCAAGCAAGGGAGATGTTCCTGCGGATGCGGTCGGCGAGGAGCTCCGCCTGGTATCGATCGAGCTGGTCACCGGGGACCACCACAAACTCATCCCCACCCCACCGGGCCAGGATGTCGCCGTCGCGTAGAACTTTCTGCAGGCGCTCCGCGATGGTTCGCAAAAGTTCGTTGCCCGCCAAATGACCCATGCTGTCGTTGAGTTCCTTGAAATCATCCAAGTCGATCATGATCACATAAACCTGGTCTTCCCGATTAAGCAGGTCATCTAGGTGGGCGTTCAAGAACCGATGGTTGAAAACACCTGTCAAATCATCGATGGCCACCTGGGCAAACAGCTCTTCATAGAGGAGCCGCTCGATCTTTTTCAGGCGGCGCAAACCCCAATAGACTCCCAAGCAAAGGAGGAGCGAGATGAGCCCGCTCTCCTCCGGCCATACGCCCCTCATTAGGGCATCATAGCCTTGACTAGCTGCGGCTAAGGAGAGTGCTATCAGCCCATAAATCTCCCGGGGCTTCAGGCTCTGCACGGCGATGATGAGGAGATAGAAGGACTTGTAAGGACTATAGACCCCGCCCGTCTTGATGGTGACCAGATGGACTAGGGGCATGAGGACCACCAGGTCCAACATGTCAAAAGGAAAGGCGTTCTCCTCCCGAGACCACCTCTCCACCGCCTGGATCCCCCCTAAGACCAGCAAGTAGATCAAAAACGGAACCAACGATCGGACCCACAAGCTCTCCCCTTGATAGATGCCCATCAAGGCCATCCCCAAGTGCATTCCGAAGAAAAACAGGCCATACGGCAAGCCTTCAGCCAGATGCTTCCGCTTGACCGAGTCGCCCGCGGCATCAATAATTGGCCTGCGAACTGGCGCCCCTAAGAGGAAGAGGAAGCCGCCAAGGAGGGCCCACCGGCCAAGGAGGCCCTCCAGAAAGAAAAAGGCCCCGCCGCCTAATAACACCGTCCTGGCCGATTGGAGTAAACCCAGGGGTACAAACCAATACAAACAGAGGGTGAGGCCCAGCAGGGCCAATAGATCCAGCACGGCCGGGTCCATTGGCAGCAAGTAAATGGGCGAAATCAAAAGGCACGTGACTAGGTTCAGGATGGTAAGCCTGTGCTTCTTAACATCTTTCCCGAGCAAAAATAAAGCAAGACCGCCTGCAATGAAAACGGCCAGCATCTTTTCTACTATAGCTGCAATGAATTGGGGTAGAAGCATGGATTTCACTCCCACAGGCAGGACCGACTAGGACCACACGATGTAAGTATACCATATCCAGGGAATTCTTCCTTCCTGATTTGCAAGATCTTCCGAAGGTCATGCCTAAATATTGGCGTAATTGACAATAACTTGTCTACGGCGACTTCCGGCCCACGGGACTGAAGAAGGGGCCCTGGGGGCCCCGCATCAATCGACCGCAAATCTGGCCACCAATTGGGTCAGTTCAAAGGCCATATGGCTCAACACCTGGGATGAAGAGGCGATCTGCTCGATAGTTGCCGACTGCTCTTCGCTGGCGGCTGCCATCTCCTGGCTAGTGCTGCCTAACTGTTGGGTCCCGGCGGCAACATCATGCACCTGCCGGCTTATCTCCTCAACAGCCCCGAGAATCTCTTGCAACAGTCTGCCCGCGTCGCGGACCGTCGCCGAAGTGTCTTCCGCTTGCTTGGCACCTTCATTCATACTGGCCACGGTCTGGGAGGTTTCCCCTTGAATCTCCCTGATCAAGGCGGTGATTTCCGCAGTCGCCGCCGCTGATTGTTCCGCCAGCTTGCGGACTTCATCGGCGACAACGGCAAAGCCGCGGCCGTGCTCGCCCGCCCGGGCAGCCTCAATGGCGGCATTCAAGGCCAACAGGTTTGTCTGTTCGGCAATATCGCTGATTACTTCGATGATGCGGCCGATCTCCTGGGAGCGAACTCCCAGTCCATCGACATGGTCGGACACATCCTGAATGAGGAGCCTTAAGTTCTCCGTCTGACTCACCGCCTGATCCAGGGCGACGCCGCCCCTGACCGCCATGTCGGAAATGCGGCGGGCTGATGCGTCCATCTGTTCTGTCCGTTGGGCCATCTCCGCCACGGTCGCCGCAAACTCATTGGTGCTGCTGGCCATCTCCTCGATCGATGCCCCCGTCTCCTGGACTGCAGCCGACAGCTCCTCGCTGGAACTGGCCAGCGAATAGGCCTTATCCCTGATATCGCCGACAATGCCCCCCATCTCGCCGACCATCATGCGGAAAAGCTCGGCCAGGTGGCCGATCTCGTCCCCCGAGTGGACGGCAATCTCGGTGGTCAGGTCCCCCTCAGCCACCCCTGTCACAGCCTGGGCCAAGATGCCGATGGGCCTGCTGATTGACCTGGCCATCGGAATGGCGACCAAAACCGAGGCCACAATTAAGGCGGCACAAATGCCAATGATGGCCATCAGGGCCCCTTTAATTGGAGCGAAGGCTTCGTCTAGGTCTTGAACGACGATGATGCCCCAGCCTGTGCCCCCGATGGGCATGTACGAAGTCAAGTGCTCGTGGTCTTCGAAGGGATCGGGTAAGACAGCGGTGCCCATCTCCCCTCTCATCGCCCGCTGCACCGCTTGGGACTGCGATATGTCCCGTATTTCCTTCACTAGGCCAAAGTCTTTGTGGGCAGCTAGGGTGCCCCGTTGGTCGACCAGGTAGACATGGCCCGTCTGCCCGAAGCTTAAGCTCTGGCAAAGCTCACTTAGCTTGTCCAAGGTCAAGGCGCCTACCCAAACGGCCTCCACCCGATTATTGGCTATAATAGGGTGAGCTATAGCAACGACTGGTTTTTGCATCGATGAGCTAATGTAAACCTCTGATATGTATGTATCTTTCCGGGAGAGGACGCCTTGGAACCAATCGCGAAAGCCAAAATCTAATCGTTGCAGCTCCAATTGGTATTCCCAGGGCTCAAGGACGATGGTGTTGCCCACATCGCCGGTCACCTGGATCATGTAACCAAACTGCCCGTAGTTGTCCAATACGTACTTGATCACATCCCGTTTGGGACGGTCGACCTCCCGGGGAACCCCTTTGATGTCTTCCCTGATCAAGGGAATAGAGGATAGGTCCCTGACTGCGGGGAGCTGTGCGGTCATCCGCACAACGCCCATGGCATCATCGAGATACTGCTCTACGTGCGCCCCGAGAGACCTGGCCAACAGCAGATGATTCGTTGCTATTTGCGCCTCAAGATCTTTCCTCATCACCCTGATGGTAAGAAATCCGACCAACCCGACAGAGATAGTCACTCCCAGCACAAAAAGCACCACGAGCTTCGTCCCTAGATTCATTCGCCAACCTTTCTTTCCCATCTTCACTGCTTCCCCCCCACTCAGCCCCCACTTGGAAATAGTTAATTGATTGTACCATACAATTTCTGTAATTGACATCTTTTACCTTATCGTTGTGAGCGGATTTTCCCCAAGAAAAGATGCTCAGGCTTCCTAACATGAAGGCCCGCACAGTTTTCCATGCCGTCTCTTTTCAACTCTTGCCATTTCTGGTAATGGATGGGAGACTGGCTGCTTAAGGGAGTTCCCGAGTTTCCTCGTCAGATTCCTTGCCTCGGGAGAGGGTAGTGGCCGAACTGTCCAACTCACCGCAGGCGAATAGGAATGATACCTGGGGCAGGGCCGAAGCCCGGCTGGGTGATCGCTTCCTGCACATTACAACAAGCCACCGAGTTCCTTGCGCAGGAAGCGGAGCAGGAAGGCAAATAAGACGGCGTCATCCACCCAGCCTAGCAGGGGGATGTAAAATGGGATCAAATCCAAGGGATGTAAGATGTAAATGATGGCGCCGATGATGAACAGCTTCTTTTGCCAATGGACCTCGGGGTTAAGGAAATACCTGAGTAAGGCGCGGAGCTTAGAAGGCTTCACCTCGGAATGGATGGGGCCGACAAACTCCCCTTCACTCCCTCTCCGCCCGTTTTCCTCCGGTGGGGGCGGCAGCTTGGTCCAACAGTAGGGACAGACCTCAGCCAAGGCTACCTCCCGACCACAACTGGTGCATTTCATTATACTGCGTACCTCCCTGGCAGGAATTAATTTGCACCCCACCGAATAAGTTGCTCGTGTGGGAAGGAGGACGAAGGATGGGTCGGCCAAGCATTCGCCATGCCAATAAGATCTACTTGACCACGTTGCTGCTCGTACTCCTCAGCACACCTATCATCCAACGTCTCGATTTTTACCATTCCGTCCTGTTGGCCGAAGGGCTGCTTCTGCTCCCGACGGTCATCTATGCTTATGGTGCCCGAATGAACCTGCGGCAACTGCTCAGGATTCAATGGCCCGGTTGGCAGCTGTTGGCCCTAAGCTCCCTGGCGGCCGTCTTTTGTTATGTTATTGCCACCTGCATCACCGCATCGACTTGGATGATCTTCGCCCGACTAGGCAGCGCACCGCCCATGCTGCTGCCGCCGATCGACACTCCCCAGGAGCTGGGGGTGACCATCCTTGTGGGCGGCCTGTTAGCATCGGTCGCTGAGGAGATTTTCTTCCGGGGCTATTTGCTCAGGGCTTATGAAAAGCTCGGCTCTTTGCCAGCGGTCATCTTGGTAGGCCTGCTGTTTGGCATCTTTCACTTGTCCTTGCACAGCCTGGTCTCTACCGCCTTCCTAGGCATCATCATGGGCTACTTAGTCTTCCGCACCGATTCGGTGTTAGCCGGCATCATCGCCCATTTCACCAACAACCT
>JAAYLE010000168.1 GCA_012522085.1 Bacillota bacterium
CAGTGCAAACATGGGCAAATCCCCTCCTACCTGCGTTTCATTATAGCACAGGGGAAATGCCGTCCCCCCATGTAATTCCTGCATGGTGGGCCAACTACTTGAAAGTGAGCCATGCCGGGCCGAACCCGACGAGGCTGCCTGCCTCAAGGTCGATTTGGAACTGCTGACCCCGCAGGCTCCCTTCGGGCAGGATAATTTCGCAAGAGCCCGCCACTTCAATGAAGCCTGGCCGATAGGTGAGGGTCTGGGCCTTGACTTCAAAGTCGCCCGCCGTCAAAGAGACGCTTCCTTCCAGGATGTATTCTCCCTGGTCAAAGTAGGCCCGGAGCCTTTCCCCTGCCGCAGAAAAGTCCTCTCCGGCCAAGGTCACCTCTCCTTGGATCAGAGCAAGGCCCTCCTTTTCCCGGTACTCGAGCTCCCAGGCGGTAATCACCAAGTCGTCCGCAGTGATGGTCATCGGCTGCGATTGGGGCTTAATGGTGTAGACTCCCTCGTTGAGATCGAAGGACCCCCAGGGGACCTCCAGGTCGCCTTCGAGCTGGATCTCAAGGGCCAGCGCGGGCGTGGTCAGGAGGAAAAGGAGCACAACAGCTGCAATCCTACGCATCACCGGCCACCTCCAAGACAATCTTCCCCGATCCGGCAAACTCCGCGGACTCTTCCCGCAGGATGATTCTATCTGCCTCTATGCTGACCTCGCCCCTTGTTAACGCGGCCCGGGTCAGCTCCAAGCCTCCCTCTTTCCAGACCGCCTCTGCGGCCTGAAAGAAGATGGGCTTTTCTAGATGGAGGGTTCCCTGGGAGATGCCCACAAGGCGGGCTTCGTCCCCCTCCCAAGTCATACGGTCGGCGGCCATCTCCCACTGGAGATCCCCCTTGAGCCGCCCCCTCATCTTGATGCTTTCGCCAACAGCCTCCGGCAGGGGGGCTGACAGAGGTTCTTCCGAAGGGAGGGTGCACCCCCCCATGGCCAGCAAGACTAGTATCAAGGGCAACAGGCGCAAGGTCACTCGCCCTCCCAAGGATCCCGGGGATAGGTCCAAAGGTTTTCGGACTCCCCCAGGGAGTAGTCCACCCAAATGACCCCAGGTTCATAGTGCAAGGCGACGGTCCGGCAATGGAGATGCCATTTTAGGACGGCTTCCCAGCCCAGGTCCTGATCAAGGACCAGGGATGCACTAAGATTAGGTCCCAGGGGCAGGCTCCCCGCCAGGTTCAGCTCCTGCCAGGAAGAAGTCACAACGTCGTAACTGGCCCCTCCCTGGAAGGCGACCCCCCGGGACTTGATCGCAAGGAGCCCCCCAGCCTGCTGGAGAGTCCCGGAGGGGATCCCCCACTCCCCCCAGACGGTGAGGGACCAGGCATCTCCCCCGATGGATGCGGCTCCCTGCAGAGGCAGCCAGGCGCGTCCCCTTAAATCATAGCCGCTCTCCAGGCTGAAGGAAAGACCAAGGGCCGCCCCTTCGATGCGGGCAGCCAGCTCCTCCATGGGGGATTCGGCATCGAACGCGAAGGGCGAGCGGCCCCAGACATCTTTCCGGCTGTACTGGCCCCTGAGGAGCCAGGGTGATGGGGCATGCTCGATGAATACCCGCCCTTCCCCAACCAAAGCTCCATCGCCAGTGCTGTAGGATGAGGCCTTAATCCGTCCTCCGGCGCCGATCCTGCTCATGTCGCCGATGGGCAGGGAGCGGTCCCAAAGGAGCCCCTCCCCCATCAGCCGCCAGGCGCTAACGCCCGCTGGAGTCTCCCGATAGCGGCCCAAAGCCCCTCCGATCTCCCCCCCAAGGAAAGACCGGGACCAGCCCAGCTCCGGCTCCCGGGAAACGGCCTCCCAAGCCTCATCTTCCTCTGGGTTCACCATCCGCTCCCCAGCCAGGTAGATCCTGTGGTCCCCGAGGATCTTTTCCGCCCTGGCCTGGTACTGGAAGGAGTCGGAAAGCCAAAGGGCCTGGCCCCATAGATGCAAGGGGCCCTGACGGTTGAAGAAAACTTCGAGGAATTCATCTTGCCGGTAGTTGATCGAACCAAAGTCATCTTCATCTTCCAGCCAGGCGTGGCTTTGCCAGCTCCCATCCCAGGTGAAGCCGGCCCCGAGGGTTATGTCCCGCAGGTAAAACCGGTGCTCCACAGCCAACTCCTCAAGGCCGTCCTTCCAGTAGAAGCGGGCTTCGCCCCGGCCTTTTGCATCCCGCTGGTAGATGTGGTCAAGGCCGAAGGCAGGCCCTTCCCTTTGGAAGTAATCGAGGTGCAATGTCCCCCAGCCCCCCGATGGCAGAAGGTAGTGGAAGGGAGTTCTTACGAAAAGGCCCCCGGGGCCCCGGCCAAGCTCGGGAAAAGGCAGGGTGAATTCCTCCCCCAGGGGGATGATGAGATAGGGCCAGTAGTAGAGGGTGACGGCCCCTTCCCGGTAGGCGGCCCCTTCGACGATGATCTTATCGCCCGGATGGATGCGAACTTCCCGGGCAGACAGCTGATAGTGGGGGTCAGCTAAGTCGCAGGTAGTCAGGGACCCATCAGCCGCGACGATGAGTTCCTGGGTGATGGCCACCTGCTCCGCCCGAAGGATGAATTCGCCCTGGGCCATGGCGGCCCCCGCCAGGGTCAGCTGGCCTCCCTGGTACTGGGCTTTACTTGCTGTGATCTGCTCTCCGTCTTGCATGATGACCACATTCCCGGAAAAAAGAAACAGAGCCTCATCCCAAAGGTAGACTGCCTCGTCCGCGTGGATCTCCCCCTCGGCATAGGTGAGCACCACCTGCCCCCGGGCGGTCACCGCGCCTTGGGCGGGGTTGTACTCGATGCCTTCTTGAAAACTCAAAGTGGACGGCAAAGCCGCATGGACCGGGTGTACGAGATAGATGCAACAAAGAAGAAGCAGCAGATATGCCCGGGGACGCCCCATTATTAATCACCGTGAGGTTAGTTCGGCTCCGTTCCGGGGCGCACCTTTTGTTAATTCATGGGCTAAATGCGGTCCACACGCCAGAGGAGGTAAGCTCCCAGGGCCGCCAGAGTGCAATTGGGGACCCATGCCGCGGCCAGGGGCGGGAGGACGGCGTTGATCCCCAAAGAGCGGCAAAGGGCAGTCAGCACATAGTAGGCAAAGACGACGATCAGGCTGGCGGTGATGCCGAAGAACCGCCCCGACGACCAGGTGCCAAGGGGCGCCGCCAGGAGGGCGAAGATGAGGCTGGCCAGGGGCAGGGCCAGCTTGAGGTGATAATCCACCAGGACGGGGATCAGGTTCACGCCGCTTCCCGCAAAGAGCTGGATGTGCTCCCCCAGCTCCCGCCGGTTCATCTCATCGGTTGTTTTCTGCTGGGATAGGTAGGCGTCGAGCCGTTCGGGAACGGGGAAATGGAGACTGGCAAAGCCAACTTCCATGACCACGAAGCCTTCATCGTCCAGCTCCCGCAGGATCCCATCCTCCAGCCGCCAATATCCTTCCCCGATTGAGCCTTCCCGCGCGGTGATCAGCCGGGCATGAGGATCGTAGATGAAGATGCCCCGGAGAAGGTCCCCGTCCACCCCTTCGATGTAGTAAAAGCAGTTGTCCGCCCCTTTGAAAAACACCTGCTCCCTGATCAGGGGGGTTACTTCCTGGAGGATGTAGCGGCGCACCAGATTCTCATAGGCATGGTTGGACCTGGGCACGATGGATTC
>JAAYLE010000021.1 GCA_012522085.1 Bacillota bacterium
AGCCTACTGGGAGCACAAGAGCTCGGAAAACGATAACAAACCTGCGGAGATGGAGCCTAAGCGCAACACTGCCGCTTGAACTCAACAACTAGGAGGAGAATTTACACCACAATCAGGACTTGACCTCCCGTTACGCTATCCATTTAAGGAGGTAACGGAGAAATGATTCGTTACTGTGTCAATTGCGATGCCGAACGAAACCTACGGGAAGAGCGACGCCGACAGTCTCTAGTTGTCAAGGGAGATCGTATTGAATTTGCGGCGCCGGTACTCGTTTGCGAGGACTGTGGCGAGACTGTCGCAGAACCTGGATATGATGACGCAGTCTTGCAGACAGCGTATGATTTATACCGGGAGCGGCACGGCTTGTTGACCTCGAGCAAGATCGTGGAGTTGCGTCAGCGATATGCCTTTTCCCAACGGGCTTTGTGTAGGCTGCTAGGTTGGGGCGAAGTGACTATCCAGCGTTACGAAAAAGGCGTCATTCAAGATCGGGCCCACGATGAAGTGTTGCGCTCCTTGCGGGATCCCAGGCGGGTTCTCGAATTGCTGGACGGGGACAGCGACAAGTTAACCCCATCGGAACGAGAACGATACCGCGAGAGGGCCCAGGCAATTTTGGAACAGGAACGCTCCGCGTGGCTCCTTCGCGAGGTGGAGGGCGTGTTGCGGTATCGTGTTCCCGACCTGTATAACGGTTTTCGCGATTTCGATCTCGACCGCTTTATCGCTGTAGTGCTGTGGTTCGCCACCTACGTGGAACGCCTGTCAAAGACCAAATTGGCCAAATTGCTATGGCTTGCGGATTTTAAGAATTTCAGGGACCATGGTGTGTCAATCACGGGAGCGACATATGCTCGGTTACCTTTCGGTCCTATGCCGGACCAGTTTCAACTCTTGTTGGGACTGGCTGTCGAAGCCGGGGCAATTATGCTCGTAGAGGAGTCATTTGGTGAGTACATTGGCGAGGTTGTGCAGTCGCTCAAGTCCGCGGACGACGCGGCCTTTGAGGAGGGAGAACTAGCTGCGCTAGAATTCGTGCTCACCAAGTTCGGCCAGTATTCGGCGAAGGAGCTAAGTGAGCTGTCGCATAAGGAAGACGCGTGGCGGAATCGTGCTCAAGGCGAGCTCATCAGCTACGACGAAGCAAAGGGGATGAGGATACTCGACTTAAGTAGTCTACCCAACAGTTCACAACAAGGAAGGGGCCACGATAAAGAGGAATAGAACATGGAGGTGCAAAGGAGACTCACTGAGGTACTCTTCTAGCTCAGTGACCCTTTACGCGATGGTTTTCCTGGGAGGCTTGTAACCCGCGTCGGAATGGCGTTTAGGCGGATATGGGAAAACATGGGCGCGAGACTTGGGGAGGGCCGGTTGCGGTTCGGGATGGTGCTCCCCAACCGGGAGAGCGGATTGAAACCGATTACGTCGGCCGGATGGGCACAGGCAGTGTGGTTGTTTGACGCGTGGAGCATGAACTAGAATGCCAGGCCAGAGAGCGCCTGACTTCGGATCAGGGGTTACCCCGCGGGCTGTGGTGTGGAGCGCGCCTGCCTTGGGAGCAGGAAGTCTCCCCCGCGCGAGCATTGAAGTCGGCAGGAACTCATGAATCTGAGAGAGAAGCATAGTCTTGCCTGCCATAATGGGGGCATGCGTGGTACATTGGGAAAACCCCTGCTGAGGAGGCGGCCTGCGTGAAAGCATTGACAGCTGAGGACATTCGCGCACTATTGATGGCTGAAGGAGCAGTCAAGGTTGGCTTTGCCCCTGTGGAAAGGTTTGCTGAGGCCCCCATTGGCCACAGGCCAGAGGATTTCTTATCGGCGGCCAAAAGCGTCATCAGTTGGGCTGTGCGGGTGCCTACAGGCGTTGTGGACTATGATCATTACCTGGCTAAGGCTGAAGATTTTCCCCAGGACATACGACTGGAGATCCTCCACAACAACGTCTACGGAAGGCTTGGCTACTCGACGCTGAACATGATGCTGGATCAGATGACTATCCGCCTGCTGTGGGAGCTGGAGCGCAGCGGCTATCGGGCTGTCGGCTTTCCTGCCACCTATAACGAATACCACGGGGCCCAAAGTGAAATCAAGCGCTCGGGCTACCGGGCTCCCTTTTCCCATCGACATGCCGCGGTGGCCGCGGGCTTGGGGGAATTCGGGCTGAACAATATTCTGGTCACGGAAGAATACGGACCCTGGGTGCGAGTAAGCTCCCTGATTACTGATCTGGAGCTGCCAGCAAGCCCCTTGGTGGATAAACCCATTTGCCTTCGAGATGGATGTCGGCTGTGCCTTGAAGGATGTGTGGCCATAGAAATAGTGGAGGAAGATCTTGATCAGATCTTCCTCCAGACTCCGTCCAGAACCGATCCTCGCAAGTGTCGGGAGGAACCGGGCTGTCTGACTAGGGGCAGTTGCTTGCGGGCTTGCCCGCTGGGACGGTAGCTTTAGTCTCATACGCAATGGCTTGAACCGGGCAGGCAAAGGCGCATTCGAGACAGCGGATGCATTCAGGGCCTGCCCCCTTGCCGTCGGTCCAGGTCTTGCCCTCCAAGACGCAGATGCGCTCACACTTGCCGCAATCTAAACAGGCCTCCTGGCGATAAAGATCGTAATGGCTCGCCCGGCTGAGCAGGGCCCCGAGAAAGCCGGTTGGGCAAAGATGGGCGCAAAAGGCCCGGCGGCGATACAATACCCCCAAGGTGATGGCAGTTAGCATCATCGTCATCATGAGGAGGAGAATGGGCCCCAGAGTGACGCCCCGCCAATTAAGGGCCAGGCCCTGGGGGAACCGCTTCCAAAAGAAAAGGCCAAGGCCCCCGAAAAAGATCACCGCGGCAATGCGGGTTGCCGGATGCCGAAGCCAGGGCGGCGAAGGACGGTTGCGGGATATGCGGGCGAGAAGGTTGTCAAGCAGCCCTCCCATCGGACAAAGCCAGCCGCAGTAGACTCGACCGTAGATCAGGGCGAGGGGCATCGTCCCCAGCATCATGATCATCCCCAGGTACATGAGGCTGCCAAAGCGCTTGAAATTCCAGACGGCCAAGCCAAAGGCGATCAACCAGATGGTAATGGTGAACTTTTGAATCAAATTCCCCGCTAGCTTTGTTTTCACTCGTCATCCCCTCCCGTTTCTGCGCCGGCCAATAGATCCATCACTTCCTGGGTTTCCGCCAGGTATTCCCACAAAACTTCTTTCAGAATGTCGCAGGCCTGGAGGATCTTGGGATTCTTCACCCGATAGAAGACGTACAGCCCCTCCCGGCGAGAATCCACCAAACCCTTTTGTTTAAGGAGGTTTAGGTGTTGGGAGAGGCTGGACTTGGCCAGGTCCGACAGCTCCGAGAGTTCATCAACTGATTTTTCCCCCTGTCGCAGCCAATGGAGGATTTCCAGCCGCCGAGGATTGGCCAGGGTCTTGCAGACCTCTGCATGGAGCTCGAAGAGCCGCTGCAGGTCCTGATCCATCGCGCATCACCCATTTCACTAATTTAGAAGTTAATGAAATGCTAACAGAGAAAGGTGCGACTGTCAATGACTTTTTTCTCTCCCCTAGGGGGAGGTGTTCGGTCCACAGCGAAGAAAGAACAATGTCAAGACTGAGCAGGAGGTAGCCCATGGTCAAGGTAATGGTGGTCGATGATTCTCCCTTCATGCGCAGGGTGATCGTCGACATGCTGCAATCAGATCCGGAGATCCAAGTGACCGCGGTGGCCAAGGATGGAGTCGAAGCCTTAGAGAAGCTTCCCCATGTTGACTGCCAGGTGATCACTTTGGATGTGGAAATGCCCCGCATGGACGGCCTTGCCTTTCTCCGCCAGATGATGCAGGTCCGTCCCCTGCCGGTGGTCATGCTAAGCAGCCTTACTTCTGAACACAGCCAAACGACACTGGAAGCCTTAAGCCTCGGGGCCGTCGATTTCGTGGCTAAGCCGGGCACCTATCTGGGGATGGGCGCCGATGACATCAGGCAGGAACTCATCCGCAAAGTCAAAGCTGCCGTTAAGGCCAAAGTCATCCCCCGGGTTTTCCGACGACCATCGCGCCCCTGGGTTCGCCGCAGTTTGCCTGCGCAAGTGCAAAACCTGGTGGCCATCGCCGCTTCCACCGGGGGTCCTCGGGCCCTGGAGGAGATCCTGGCCGATCTGCCGGGGGACCTGCCTGCTGCTGTCCTCATTACCCAACATATGCCTCCGGGCTTTACCCGCTCCTTCGCTGACAGACTCCATCGCACCGGCTCCTTGCGGGTCAAGGAGGGGGAAGAAGGCGATGCCTTGGCCAATGGTTTGGCCATCATCGCCCCCGGGGACTATCATATGGTCCTGGGGGAGGACGGTCTGATCCACCTCGATCATGGCCCGCCGGTGGAGTATGTTCGGCCCGCAGCCGATGTTATGCTCAACTCCCTGGCGAGAAACTTCCCTGGCCGGATCATCGGCGTGGTCCTGACGGGAATGGGTCGGGACGGAGCGCGAGGCATGGCAGCCATTAAAGACCGGGGCGGGTATGTACTGGCTCAGGACGAAGAGACATCCACCATCTTCAGCATGCCCAAGGCAGTCATCGAAGAAGGGGCGGCCCATGAGGTCCTGCCCTTAGGCGAAATCGCCCCGGCTATTAAACGGCTCTTACACGTGTAGAAAGGAGAAGGAAGACAGATTGGATTTGGCTTACGCTGCCTTCCAACGAGCCTTTCAGCAAGAAACAGGCTTGGACTTGACAAGTTACAAACAACGGCAAATGCAGCGGCGCATCGATCAGTGGATGAACCGCTACGGAGTGCAAAGCTACAACGACTTGATCAAGCTCATTCAGGAAGACCCCGAGAAAAGGGAGGAATTCCTAGGCTACCTGACCATCAACACATCCCAGTTCTTTCGGGACAAGAGAGTCTTTGACAACATCCAGAACATGATCCTCCCCGAGTGGAAAAAACAAGGCATCACCCCCCGGATCTGGAGCGCCGGGACATCCATCGGGGCCGAAGCATACACCATGGCCATCTTGTTGCAGGAGGCCAAACTCAACTATTCCATCTTAGCCACCGACATCGATGAAGGGGCCTTGCAACAGGCCCGAAGCGGGTTGTATCGGGAACATCAACTGCAAGGGATCCCGCCCGGCATCCTCAAAGTCTACTTCACCGAGGAGGCCGAGGGCTACCGGGTCTTACCCAGTCTGCAGCGGGGGATCACCTTCCGGCGTCACAACCTCTTAGAGGATCCCTTTGGCCGGGCCTTTGACATGATCTTATGCCGCAACGTTTTCATCTACTTTACCTGGGAGACCCAGGAGCGGTTGCTGCAGGATTTCGCTCGGGCCCTTCGCCGGGAAGGCTACTTCGTCAGCGGCAGCGCGGAGCAGATGACCGACCCGGGCAAGTTCGGGCTGAAGCGGGTTGCCCATTGCATTTACCAGCTGGAAAAATAGGAGGCAGACAAGTGGCAGCAGAAGTATTTTTCACCGACATGAGGGCAAGCAGCCGCCTCAATCTCTTAGACAAGCTGATCCGTCTTTTCCGTCGGGCGGGACTGGAAGAGGCCATCGATAAAGAGGACTATGTGGCCATTAAGCTCCATGTGGGAGAGCCGGGAAATCTAAGCTACATCCGCCCTCCATATGTTGGGCGGCTGGTCCAGGAAATCAAAAGCCTTGGCGGACGGCCTTTTCTCACGGACGCCAACACTTTGTATCGTGGCGATCGGGATAATGCCCTATCCCACTTTGAAACAGCTCTACACAACGGCTTTAGTTACTCCACGGTGGGCGCGCCCTTCATCGCGGCCGACGGCCTGCGGGGTTTGGACTATGTGCGGGTGCCGATCAACGGCAAACACATCCGAGAGGCTAGAGTCGCAGCAGCGGTCTACCAGTCCGACAGCCTCTTGGTTCTCAGCCACTTCAAAGGCCATCTGGGGACAGGCTTTGGCGGCGCCATCAAGAATTTGGGCATGGGCTGCGCCAGTCGGCCGGGCAAGCAGGAACAGCATGACAATGTGCTGCCGCGGATCAACAAATCCCGCTGCCGAGGCTGCGGACGATGCATCCGCTGGTGTCCGATGGATGCCATCATCCTCGATGGCGGCAAAGCCCGCATCAACGCAGCCAAATGCCAAGGCTGCGCCGAATGCATCGCGGTGTGCACCTACGGTGCCGTCAGCTTTTCCTTTGCCGGGGACTTGGTCGTCCTCCAGGAGAAAATGGCCGAGTACGCCCTCGCGGCGACGATAGACAAGGAAGGCAAGTGCGGCTACATCAATTTCCTCTGCGACATCTCGCCTGACTGTGACTGCAACTCGTGGAACGATGTGCCCTTGGCCCCCGATATTGGCTTCCTCGCCTCCAAAGACCCAGTGGCCCTCGATCAAGCATCGGTGGATCTGGTCAACAAAGCTGTCGGCAAGGATCTTTTCGGCAGCCACCACCGGGGGATCGATTGGCGGGTGCAGCTGGAGCATGCGGAAGCCATGGGGCTGGGCAGCCGCACCTATCGGCTGATTCGGGTATAGGGCAGACCGAGGAGGGATCAAATTGATCAAACGCATTGGGCTGGTCCTGCTCCTCCTTGCCGTTGGCATCTATGTGGCCGTACTTTATCCCTATCAGCGGGCGATCAGCGAAATGACCATCGGGGAAGTGGACCTTCGGCAAGTTCCCGACGGGATCTATGAAGGATCCGCCGATGCGGTCCTGGTTGCGGCCAAGGTGCGGGTCATAGTCGAAGACCATAGGATCATCAAGATCGACCTGCTTCGCCATAATCACGGCCGCGGCGGGGCCGCCGAGGCTTTGCTGGCGAAAGTGGAGGAAGCCCAGTCTTTGCAAGTGGACCTTGTCTCCGGCGCTACCGCCAGCAGCAAAGTGATCCTGAAGGCCATCGAAGATGCCTTGACGATCTAAAAGGAAAATCTTTCAACACGGCGAAAGCCTCCCTGGAGGTGGTTGGCCATGGGAAGGGTAATCGCGGTTTCGAATCAAAAGGGGGGAGTTGCTAAGAGCACCTCCGTCTACAACCTGGGGGCTGCCCTGGCCGACCTGGGCCAGAAAGTGTTGTTGGTGGATCTGGATCCCCAAGGGAGCCTCACCCTTTGCTGCGGCTTCGAACCTGATGCACTTCCGAAAACCCTCTATGATGCCCTTTTCAAGCGCACTCCCGTCGCCGATGTCAAATTGACCACCAAGTTCGGCTGCGACTTGATCCCAGCCAATGTGGACTTGTCCATCGCCGAAATGGAACTGGTCAACGCGATGAACCGGGAAAGACGCTTAAGCGGCCTCTTGAGCAAAGAGAGGGATGAGTACGACTTCGTCCTCCTCGATTGCCAGCCTTCCATGGGGCTTTTGACCATGAATGCCCTGGTGGCCGCGGATGAGATGCTAGTCCCGGTGGC
>JAAYLE010000022.1 GCA_012522085.1 Bacillota bacterium
GGCCAAGTGGCAAGCCAAAATCCGAAAGACTGGGATGGGGAGCTCAAGGCCCTTTTAGGTCTTGCCGAACCCTCCGCCTGAGCCGCCCGACGGCCAGCTGCAGGCCGCTCATCACCAGAAAGCAAGCTAGCTGCGCCTCCAAGGACGGATCGAAGAGGGCGAGGAGCCCTGCTGCCGCGGCAGCCAGGGCGAAGTAGAGGAGACAACAGCCGACACCTGCCGCCTCGCCCACCAAGAGCATCCCCGCTAGAGGAAACCAAAACTGCCAGCCCATTCCCGTCACCTCCCCAGTACTACTCTATGGAGGAACGGGGGGACGTATACCTTGGTGGTATAGGAACCGCCCCTTGGGGCGGATACTATCTAGCAGGGAGGTAGTCTATGGGCGCGAGGCGGTTCATTCAGCAATATAAGCGGACGATCATCGCGGTGATTCTGCTGTTCGTGCTCCCGCTGATACCGATTTATTGGCGGGGGCATGTTTTGCTGCGGGAGTATGAACGGGAGCGGCCAGTCGAAGGGGCAACCCTCCTGGATGTTCACGGGCGGGTCATAACGATCCTCGGCAAAGAAGGACCCGCCGTCTACGTCCCTTTAGACGAAATACCTGCTACTTTGCGGCAGGCGGTCATCGCCGTTGAAGACGCCCGTTTCTACCGGCACTTCGGCCTGGACCCCATCGGCATCATCCGCGCGGCCCTGGTCAACTTGAAAGCTCGCCGGACCGTGCAAGGGGCCAGCACCATCACCCAGCAGCTGGCCAAGAACTTATTTCTAACGACCGAACGCACCTTGGCCCGCAAAGCTGAAGAGGCCATGCTGGCTTTGATGTTGGAGCGGCGATTCAATAAGAATCAAATCCTCGAGCGCTACCTGAACGAGGTCTACTTCGGCGAAGGAGCCTACGGCATCCACGCTGCGGCCGAGACTTACTTCGGCAAACAACCTTCGGATCTGACCCTTGGGGAAAGCGCACTGCTCGCCGGGATCCTGCGGGCACCCTCGGCCCTTTCTCCTTATGTGAATCGAAAGCGATCCTTGGAGCGCCGGGACTTGGTGCTGCGCCAAATGGAAAGCCAGGGCTACATTTCTGAAGCTGCCCTGAACCGGGCCCTGGAAGAAGAAATCCGACTCGCCCCAAGACCCGGCGGGATCGCCCCCTACTTCATCGACCACGTGACCGAAGAACTGGTCCGCCGTTATGGTCCAAACCTCGTCTTTCGGGGAGAGCTGCAGGTGGAGACGACCCTGGATTTAGATATGCAGCGAATTGCCCAGCAGGCTTGGAACCCCAAGCTGCAAGGTGCTTTGGTTGCCATTGATCCCAAGTCGGGCCACATCCGGGCGATGGTGGGAGGACGAAACTACCGGGAAAGCCAGTTCAATCGGGCGACGAAGGCCCTCCGCCAGCCAGGCTCTGCCTTCAAGCCCATCATCTACGCCGCAGCCTTGCGGGAAGGCTGGCGGGTCAATTCCATCGTTGAAGACATCCCCAGGCGCATCGGTGATTGGGAGCCGGAAAACTACAATGAAGCCTATTGGGGTCCGGTGACCATGAAGCACGCCTTGGCCTTATCCTTGAACAACGCCGCCGTCTGGACCTTGAGCAAGATCGGGCTCGAGTCGGCAACGACCATGGCCCAAGATCTCGGCATCACCACCCTCGTCCCTGAGGATCGGCACCTGGGCATGGCCCTGGGGGGATTGACCAAGGGAGTGACCCCCCTGGCCTTGGCTGCATCATTCGTGCCCTTCGCCAACGGCGGACTTTACTACGGGCCTCGGGCCATCCGCCGGGTGTCGACCAAGGAAGGCCGCATATTGGAACAAGCGCCAGGGAAGGGGCGTCAGGTCCTAACCCCCCAGCAGGCTTATCTGATGACGGACATGCTCAAGGCAGCGATGGAATACGGGACGGGCCAACCGGCGGCCATCGATCGACCCACCGCGGGCAAGACGGGCACGACGAACAATTCCATCAGCCTCTGGTTTGTCGGCTACACCCCGCAGCTGGTGACGTGCGTTTATGTGGGCAACGATGATGGAACGCCTGTGAAAGGCTTTGGCGGGACCGCGGCGGGCCCGATTTGGGCCGAATTCATGGAAACGGCCTTAGCTGAGCTTCCCTCCGAGGATTTCCCCCTGCCGGAGGGAATGGTCACTGGAATCGAAGTCGATATTTTCTCCGGCGGGCTGGTTGTGCCTGGCTGTGAGATGACCGAAGTCGATGTCTTCATCGAAGGGACCGAGCCAACTCAGCC
>JAAYLE010000169.1 GCA_012522085.1 Bacillota bacterium
ATCAATGATTTAGTCCGTACGTATTTTCAGCTGGGCGGTCAGCACATCCAATTCAACGTGGTTAGCAGCAAGACTTTGCGCGACGCGCAGGAGCATCCAGAAAAGTACGGACACTTAGTGGTCCGAGTTGCCGGTTTCAGTGTGTATTTCACCGCTATCGATCGGACGCTTCAGGATGACATCATTGCGCGCACAGAGCATCTGGTCGGTTGATAGGCTCGGGGGGGTTGATTCAACCTCCCCTATCCTCCTATTTGAACCTGCACTCCTTCCTCCTCAGCTCTCCTCTTGAGGGCTTCCATTTCTTCCTTAGGTATCTCATTGCGCACCGGTTGGAAAGGCTCCCTGTCCAACAGTCGATATTTCCCCTCCCCGAACCGGTGAAAAGGCAGCAGGTGGAGTTCATTAATGCCAAGAAGCCTACCTTGGCGGGCAATGGCGGCAATGTCAGCTTCGTTATCATTGAAGCCGGGGATAACCGGGGTGCGCAAGATGATGTTCCGCGTCCGCTGACTCAGCCGCTCCAAATTGGACAAGATTAGGCGATTGTCCTGACCGATCCATTGACGATGGACCTCGGGATCCATATGCTTCAGGTCGTACAAGAAAAGGTCGGTGTAAGGGAGGATCTGCTCAAAGCTGCCCCAGGGTACATGGCCAGCTGTTTCGACGGCGGTGTGCACCCCCTTGGCCTTGGCAGCTTGGAGAATGGCCGCGGCAAAGGCTGCTTGCGCCAGAGGTTCGCCTCCACCCAAGGTCATGCCGCCCCCTGAGTTGGCATAAAAAGCGGCATCCTTGAGAACTTCCTCCAGGACTTGGTCGACGGTCATGGGAGTTCCCTTCATGATCCTTGCCTGGGCATAACACACTTGGCAGCACTGCCCACATTCCTGACATCGATCCCGGTCGAAGGTCAGTTGACCGTCACTGATGCTGACGGCCCCGTGGGGACAGGCCTGCAAGCAGGCCTGACAGCCGATGCACTTTTCGGGTTGAAACAGCAGCTCCGGCCGAAACCTTTGGGATTCTGGATTAGAGCACCATTTGCAGTGGAGGGGACATCCCTTAAGAAATACCAGTGTTCTAATACCTGGTCCATCATGGATGGAAAACCTTTGCACATCGAAAACGATACCTTCCTGTGTCACAATGGCTGCTCCCTTCGCGGACAAATTAGCAATATCCTCTAGCAGAATGGATCGGCCGCCTACCGGAGACTCCTCGTCAGCTCCTTAACCAATCCCTGGACTACCAAGTCTTCATCTCCGGGCCGCAGACTGATCGGATTGACGATCAAAATGCCTTGATGAAGGAGCTGTTCATTGAAGGCAATGCGGGGAGTGCCGTAGCGGAGACTGGTGGATATTTCCCAAGGGGAACGCTTCAAGGAAGCCTCATCCAGCTTAATCTGCAACAGGGGAGTGGGGGCATCAAGCACCAGTCTGGCTTGGTCAACGCCAGGCAGTCCTGCAACCTGGCCGGCGAGGCAGCGGATCCTTTCCACCATTTGAGCCTGTGTTTCTTCTGCCTCGATAAACTGGCGCAGGGCCACCATCAGGCCGACGATTTCCTCTTTCGACACCTTGAAGCCCCGCCCTATTCCATGATAGGGCATGCCCCGGAGAGCTTCCTTGGGGAAGAGCAGCCTGGGCGGATTCCAAGCTTCCCAAGGCACATCCAAGTCCACCATTTGCAAAGCGGCGGAAGCCACCAACTCCTTTTTCCCGCATAAAATGCCGGTGCCCTGGGGTCCGCCAATTGCCTTGCCCCCGCTAAAGACCACTAGATCCGCTCCATCGTCGATGAAACGGCGTAGATTCTCCCGGGGCGGCAGTTGGGCGGCTGCATCCACGATCACGGGAAGATCAAACTGCCGGGCGACTGAGACTAAGGCCCTGAGGCTTATCCGTTCCTCGGGGCGGGCTAAGTAAAAGATGGCGACAGTTCGGTCGGTGATCGATTCCGCAAAGATCTCCGGCTCAATTCCCCGCACGCCGGCTCCGGCTGCCCAGTCATCGATCCCCACATCGATGAGCTTGGCGCCGGCAAGGGTCAAAGCCCGATCATAGGCATTACGGTGGGAACGGGCGATGAGAATCTCATTAGGGATGCCTCGGGAATCGGGAAGCTGGCGCATTTTGGCCACATCGAGGCGGGCCATACAGGCCGCGGCAGCCAAAGTCAATCCCGCGGACGCCCCGGAGGTCACTAAACCGCTTTCCGCACCCGTGACTTCTCTAATCAGCTGGGCGGCTTGGTATTGGAGATCCTCGATGTAAACACTTGCTTCTCCGGCCTTAGCCATCGCCTCCGTCACCGCCTTGGAGAGGGGCGGCCCGCCAAGGCGCGTCGCCGTCCCGGCGGCATTGATGACGATGGGGACTCCTAGGTCGTCATAAACACATCCCATTCGCATCCCTTCCCTAGAAAGTTGTGTATTCATTATAGATATTCTCATAACGAGGCACGGTCTCCTTGTATTATGGAATCGATGGACCTGTGTTTGTGCCCGCGGTAGCGAGAAATGTCGGTTCATGGCAGGAACTTTGTTTGGCAGAGCGAAAAATACAAGCATAGATCGATTGAATACTATCTCCAGGCTAGTGAGTCTGTTTCTGAGCAT
>JAAYLE010000170.1 GCA_012522085.1 Bacillota bacterium
CCCAAAGGAGCAGCACCAAGAATCGACCAACCTTGGTCAACCTCTTCCCTCCCTACGTTCTAGACCTTTACAGGTATATTCCCCATCCCCCTTCCCCTAGTACCGAAGGAGTCGATCATCCCGTTAGATCTTGACATTCGGCCCTTTATCCGCTATAATCAAGATGGTCAAATAGCCCACGTACAAGACCCCTCCTGCGAAGAAGGGGTTGTATTGTCGGGGTGAGGATGTGAAAAACGGCATCAAGGTGGTTACTGAGAATCGCAAGGCCCGCCACGACTACTTCGTTGACGAGGTAATCGAAGCGGGAATTGTCCTTCAGGGTACGGAAGTCAAGTCCCTGCGGGCTGGACGGGCAAACTTGAAGGACAGCTACGCAACGATTGACAATGGCGAGGTTTTCTTGCATAATGCCCACATAAGCGAGTACGAGTACGGCAATCGCAACAATCACGATCCGTTGCGGAGCCGCAAGCTGCTCCTCCATCGGGAGGAGATCCAGAAGCTAATCGGGCGTACTAGAGACAAAGGCTATACGTTGATCCCTTTGAAGATTTACTTTCGCAATGGCAAAGCGAAGGTAGAACTGGCCCTGGCGAGGGGAAAGAAGCAGTACGACAAACGCCAGGCCATCGCTGAACGGGACGCGCGAAGAAGGATCGAGCACACCTTGAAAGAGCGTTTAGCTAACACACGGGGGTGAATTAGATTCGACACAGGGATGAAGGCGCATCAATAGCGGGTCGAGGTCCTGCGCCTCGTTAAACTGCGGGAAAGCGATAAACGCCAACGATAATTACGCACTCGCTGCCGCGTAAGACGGCAGCCGCTCCCCAGCTTCTCGCTCGTGGAAGCTGGTGCGGGTGTCAACCTAGCGAGCTACCTAGCCGGCAACGCCCATAACCGTCTGGGGAAACTGATGGGCTAGTCCTAAGGAGAATCCTGCCCTTGGGAGCCCCGAGGGACGAAGTGCAATACAAGGGATACACCCGTAGAAGTTGGTGTGACTTTCCTTGTGGACAGCGGTGCAATTCCGCTCACCTCCACCAAACATAAGAGGAAGCGCTGCCAGTAGGCAGCGCTTTGCGGATCTTGTGGGACTCTAGCGGACAGGCTGCATAACCATCTGCTCGTAATGGCTGCGAATACGCTGGATCTCCTGGGGGGAAGCGGGCGAGGGCGGAATGTAATAACCCTTGCTGATGGCGAATTGGGCCAGTTGCTGCTGGGTTTGCTCCGCCCGACCCCGCAGATCGGAGAACAGCTGGCGCAGGGACTGATTGGATACCTCTTGCATCGCCTTCGTATAATCCTCAATTTCATGCTTAGTGAGATGCAGCACATCCAGCACCATGTCGCGATCGCTGACCATCGAATTCCCTCCTTAGGAAAGAAAGCCCATCAGATTCTGAACCTTCTGGGCGCACTCCTGGCTGGCATTTTGAAAGAAACTCTTCAGTTGCGGTTCCGTCGCCTGCTGTGCATACAGCCCCAGTTTATTGCTGCTCGCGACTGCATTGCCGATCATCTCCCGCAACAAGTTGAGCTCCATCTGGGTTAAGGCCATAGGCAAGCTCCTTTCTATGGGGTGATCTCCCCCATAGTGTTGCGCTCATCGCCGCCCGCTATGCAGCTTCCAATTCATTTCCCCCGAACGCGATTGTTCCCCAGATAGGACAAAGGGGCCGCAACGGGCCCCTTAATCGGTCAGCTAATAAGGATTGCGAGTGACTCCGTCTAGCTTCTTGCTGGTCGACCCATGCTCGACAAAGGTCTTACAGCAAGTGCTCATACAACTGTCCACAGGGGTTTCCTGCAACATCTGGGCCTGGGGAGCATCCACCTCATCGGGCTCTGCTTGTCCCAGGGCATCGGAGGTGATCAAGACTTCCGATGCGTTGCAGATATTATTCTTCGCCCAGTAGTGGCAGTTGCTCACACTGCAGTGGATCCTCGCCATGCTCTTACCTCCCTTATGGCCAACCTTGACCCTAGTTTGGCCTAGGTTGCAGGAGGTGATGCATGCCCTTAAATGACGGTCAACACGATCGACAAGATGCCAAAGGCGATGGCAATGAACTTGGTGAGGGACTCTAACGTAGCCTCAATCCCCTTCGTTCGACCATGGAACATTTGACTGCCCCCGGCAATCGATCCCAAACCTTCCCCTTTGCTCTGCTGCAGCAGGATGACGACGATCAACCCGATAGAGACGATCAGCTGCACTACCATCAACGCCGATTTCACCCACAACACCTCCCCTTATCCAGGCCCCTTGATCTTACCACAAGGGTCCTGCCGAGACAACGGATTAGCCCCTCTTGAGACCGTACAGCGCAAACTCCGCGAGCTCCTCTTCGATCCGGAGGAGTTGATTGTACTTGGCCACCCGATCGGTGCGGGAAGGCGCGCCGGTCTTAATCTGCCCGGCATTAGTCGCCACGGCGATATCGGCGATGGTCGTGTCCTCCGTCTCACCAGAGCGGTGGGAGATAACCGACGTATAACCCGCCCTCTTGGCCATTTCGATGGCATCGAGAGTCTCCGTCAAGGTGCCGATCTGGTTGACCTTAACCAGGATCGAATTGGCCACGCCCATCTCGATTCCCCGGGAGAGACGCTTGGTGTTGGTCACAAACAAGTCATCGCCCACCAGCTGGACTTTCCCGCCCAAGCGCTCGGTGAGCTTATGCCAGCCCTCCCACTCATCCTCGCTCAAGGGGTCTTCGATGGAAATAATCGGATACTTGCCCACCAGCTCGTCGTAGAAAGCGATCATGGCATCGGTATCCCGCTCGACCCCTTCCCCGGCGAAAACGTACTTCCCGTCTTGAAACAGCTCGGTCGAAGCCACATCCAAAGCCAGCGCCACATCTTCCCCAGGCCGGTACCCAGCCTTTTCGATGGCCTCCAGAATGACTTCGATCGCCTGCTCATTGGACTTAAGATCGGGAGCAAAACCGCCCTCATCCCCCACGGCGGTATTCAGGCCCAGCCCCTGCAGCACCTTCCGCAGGCTGTGGAAAACCTCCGTCCCCATCTGCAGGCACTGCCGGAAAGACTCCGCCCCGATGGGCATCACCATGAATTCCTGGATATCCACGTTGTTATCCGCGTGCTTGCCGCCATTGAGGATGTTCATCATCGGCACAGGCAAGACCTTGGCATTAACGCCGCCGATGTACTGGTACAAAGGCAGCCCTACGCTCGCCGCGGCCGCCTTGGCCACAGCTAAGGACACCCCCAGGATCGCATTGGCTCCTAGATTTTTCTTGTTGTCCGTTCCATCGAGCTCCAACATGCGGCTATCGATCCCCAGTTGATCGGTGGCATCCATGCCCACGATTTCAGGGGCAATCACCTCGTTCACATTTGCGACAGCCTTCAACACACCCTTGCCGTTATAGCGGTCCCCATCGCCATCCCTAAGCTCCACCGCCTCAAAGGCGCCCGTTGACGCCCCGGAGGGCACAGCCGCGCGGCCAACACTGCCGTCAGCCAGTATTACTTCCACCTCTACTGTCGGGTTGCCCCGTGAGTCAAGTATCTCCCTGCCATGGACATCCTCGATAACGGTCATTGCTACTCCTCCTTTTTGATCAACGAAGATCCGGTCATTTCTACCGGCTTTTCCACTCCGTAAAGCTCCAAGATCGTCGGAGCCACATCGGCCAGGATCCCATCCCGCAACGCCACCTGTTTGTCGCTGACGAGGATGAGAGGCACCTGATTGGTCGTATGAGCCGTGTGGGGCTGTTTAGTATCGGGATCCTTCATCAGTTCGGCATTGCCGTGGTCCGAGGTGATGATAACATGGGCGCCTTGCCGCCTAGCTGCGGCAACGACCCGGCCCACACATCGATCAACGGTTTCCACCGCCTTGATGGCCGCCTCTATGATCCCCGTATGGCCTACCATGTCCAAATTAGCGTAGTTCAGGACAACCAGCTGATAATCGGTTGAGGCCAATTCTTCTTCCACCGCATCCGTCACTTCAATGGCGCTCATCTCCGGCTTCAGATCATAGGTTGCCACCTTCGGCGAAGGGATTAACCGCCTGGTCTCCCCCGGAAATGGGTCTTCCTGGCCGCCGCTGAAGAAGAAGGTGACGTGGGCGTATTTCTCCGTCTCCGCGATGCGCAGCTGCTTCCAGCCCAGGCGGCTGACCACCTCGCCTAAAGTATTGCGCATGTCTTGGGGCGGGAAGGCAAAGGGTATATCAAACTCCTCATCGTAACAGGTCATGCCGGCAAAGTAGACCTTAGGGGCCCGGCGGGGAAAAGAGGTGAAATCCTGATCGATAAAGGCGCGCGTTATCTGCCGCGCGCGATCCGCACGGAAGTTGAAGAAAAGCACCCCATCCCCATCCTGAATGACGGCAACCGGTTCATCTCCCTCACAGACGACAGTGGGCGTAACAAACTCGTCTGTTTCTCCCCGCTCATAGGCTTCTTTGATCGCGCCGACGGGATCCTGGTTTTTCCTTCCTTGGCCCAGGACCATGGCTTGCCAGGCCTTCTCCACCCGTTCCCACCGGTTGTCCCGATCCATGGCATAATACCGGCCCATGACAGTGGCCACCCGCCCGATGCCGATCGTTCTTGTCTTTGCCAAGAGCTCTTCCATGTAAGGGACGGCGCTTGCCGGGGGAACATCTCGACCGTCGAGAAAACAGTGGATGAAGACTCTATCCACACCACTTTCTTTTGCCAGCCGCAGCAGAGCGTACAAATGATCACTGTGGCTGTGGACGCCGCCAGGGGAAAGAAGCCCCATCAAATGGAGGGCCGATCCCCGCTCTCTGACATGGGCCATCACTTTTTGCAGCTCGGGGTTAGCGGCAAAGGAACCATCGGCGATAGCCAGGTTGATCCGCTGAACGTACTGGTAGACAATTCGCCCTGCGCCAAGGTTCAAATGGCCTACATTCGAATCCCCCATTTGGCCGGGCATTAACCCTACGCTCTCCCCAGAGGCCAGCAGCCGACAGGTTGGATAATTGCTCATCAATTCATCGATGTTGGGCGTCTCGGCTTGGGCCACTGCATTGCAGTCCCACGTATTACTGACCCCCCAACCATCGAGAATGACTAATACTACTTTACTATCCGGACTAGCCTTGTTCAACTTCGACCTCCTCGGGCAATGACGGCAAATCCAGCCGGATCCAGGCTTGCCCCGCCTACTAGCGCCCCGTCGATCTCCGGCTGATCCATGAACTGGGCGATGTTTTCCTTGTTGACGCTGCCGCCGTACTGGATGCGGATCTTCTCCGCCACCCCATCACCATAAATCCCGGCGACGGTTTGCCTGATGAGGCCGATGACCCGATTGGCTTCCTCGGGGGAGGCATTGCGGCCCGTGCCGATGGCCCAGATTGGTTCATAGGCGATCACCGTTTGTTCGGCGGAGGATGGGGCGACCCCTTCATAGGCCAATCGCACCTGCTCGGTGACCACCTTTTCCGTTTGGCCCGCCTCCCTTTGGACCAGGGACTCCCCAAGGCAAATGATGGGCTTTAGGCCATGGGCCAGGGCTGCCTTGACCTTGCGATTGACATCGGCATCGGTTTCGCCGAAATAGCCCCGACGCTCAGAATGACCGATGATCACATAGTCACAGCCCACATCTTGCAACATCCCAGGGGAAATTTCGCCGGTATAGGCCCCTTTCTCTTCCCAGAAAAGGTCTTGGGCGCCAAGCTTGACGACGCTGCCGGCGAGAAGCTCAGCTACCGCTCCCAGGGCCGTGAAAGGCGGACAAATGACAACCTCCCCGCCATCAGGAGCGTAGCTGGCCAAAAAAGCCCGGCAAAAATCCCTGGCTTCCGCCACCGTCTTGTGCATCTTCCAGTTCGCAGCAATGATGGGTGTTCGCAATTTCCTTCCCCCTATAACTTATCTTGCAGAGCCGCAACCCCAGGCAGTTCCAGACCTTCAAGAAACTCCAAGGATGCGCCTCCGCCCGTTGACACGTGATCCATCGCCTCGGCAAGCCCCGCCTGCTCCACCGCCGCCGCCGAATCCCCTCCGCCCACCACAGTGAAGCCATCAAGCTTGGCCATGGCCTGGGCAATGGCAAAAGTCCCCTGCGCGAAGGGGGCAAGCTCGAAGACCCCCATGGGGCCATTCCACACCACCGTCTTAGCCCCGGCAATGATGTCGGCGAAGCGCTCCCGAGTTCGCGGCCCGATATCTAGCCCCATCCAGGTTGATGGGATCTCGGACACCGACACCACCTGGCGGGAAGCATCCTCGGCGAGGCGATCGGCTGCCACCACATCCTCCGGGAGCTCAAGGTCGACTCCCCTTGCGGCCGCTGCTTCTAAGAGCTCCCCAGCCAGCTCCACATGTTCTGCATCGAGAAGGGATTGGCCAACATCCAGACCTTTCGCCTTCAGGAAGGTATAAGCCATGCCCCCGCCGATGAGCAGGGCATCGACCCTAGTCAGGAGATTGCGGATCACCCCTATTTTGTCGGCCACCTTCGCTCCGCCCAAAACGGCAATGAAAGGTCTTGCCGGATCCTGGAGCAGCTGGCCCAGACATTTCAGTTCCTTCTCCATCAACAAACCCGCAGCGGCCGGCACAAGTCTGGCAACCCCCACGGTTGAAGCATGGGCTCGATGGGCAGCCCCAAAGGCATCGTTTACATAAAGATCCCCCAGGCTGGCCAACGCGGCGGCAAAATCCGGGTCATTCTTCGTTTCTCCCGGATGAAAGCGCAAGTTCTCCAGCAGGCAGACTTCACCGGGAGCCAAAGCTTCGACCGCCTCTTGCGCCTCGGGTCCGATGCAGTCATCAACCTTAATCACATCTTGACCCAAGAGCTCCCCAAGTCTCTTGGCGACTGGGTCTAAACGGTATTCTTCGACCACCTGCCCCTTTGGCCGGCCCAGATGGCTCATCAAGATGACCCGGGCCTGTTGCTTGACCAAATGGGTGATGGTGGGCAAGGCAGCCTTGATCCTTTTATCATCGGTGATCCGACCCTGCTCCATCGGTACATTGAAATCCACCCGCACCAAGACCCGTCGCCCACGGACATCCAGATCCCTCACCGAAAGCTTCTGCAAAGCCACCCACCTCACCTCTTGGAGGCCATGTATTTGATCAAATCCAGCACCCGCAGGGAATAGGCCCATTCGTTATCATACCAGGCCACCACCTTGACTAAAGTCCCATCAATGACCGTGGTCAGACTCCCATCGACGATTGATGACCGGGGATCCCCTTTGAAGTCCATGGACACCAGGGGTTCCTCCGTGTAGCCAAGAATGCCTTTCAACGCGCCTTCGGAGGCTTTGCGCAAAGCTTCGTTGACCATGGCCGCGGTGACGGAGCGTTCTACTTGGCACACAAAATCGATGATGGAAACATCGGGCGTTGGCACCCGCATGGCAAACCCGTCTAGCTTCCCTTGCAGGTGGGGCAGGACCAGACCAACGGCTGCGGCGGCTCCCGTCGTTGTGGGGATGATATTCAGCGCGGCCGCCCGAGCCCGCCTAAGATCCGAGTGGGGCAGATCGAGGATTTGCTGGTCATTGGTGTAGGAGTGGACGGTAGTCATCAAGCCCCTGATGATGGTGAACTCCTTATCCAGGATCTTGGCCACAGGGGCAAGACAGTTGGTAGTGCAAGACGCGTTGGAAACGACGTGGTGCTCCTTTGGATCGTACTGGTCTTCGTTCACCCCCATCACCAACGTTGCATCTTCCTTCTTGGCCGGAGCGGTGATGATCACCTTTTTGGCCCCGGCATCGATGTGCAACTGAGCCTTATCCCGACTGCGGAAGATTCCCGTTGACTCGACAACGAACTCGACCCCCAGCTTCCCCCAAGGCAATTCGGAGGGACTGCGCTGGGCCATTACCTTGATGGGACGGCCATCCACGATGATCTTGTCATCTTCTGCCTTCACCTCGGCAGCAAGAGTCCCATGGACTGAATCGTACTTGAGCAGGTGCGCTAGTGTCTTGGCGTCGGTTAAGTCGTTTACCGCAACGATCTCAATATCCGGATCGCCAAGGGCTCCCCGGAAGACGTTCCGTCCAATCCGCCCAAATCCATTGATTCCAACTCGAATACTCATTATCTTCCCTCCGTGTATGATATTCGCTTATCTCCCTCGATCAGGGACCACATCACCCGGGCAGCCCCTTCATCGGTTATGCAAACATGTTGGTACTTGCTCGACAGCACCGCCAAAGCGGCCTCCGCCTTGCTCTTCCCCCCGCCCACGGCGATGACTTCGCCGATGCCTTGCAGGTCCTCTAGCCGCAGTCCAGTACTGCTAGTCGAGTAGACGATCCGTCCCTGACGGTCGAAGTAGTAGCCGAAAGCCTCTCCCACTCCCTGGCGTTTGCGGATTAGCTCCATCTGCCATGGGCCAAGGCCCCTTCGTCGCGCCATCTCCTCCGCGGTGCCAATGCCATGGAGGACGTAGTCGGCTCTGCGCAGCAGGGCCATGATCTGCCGCACCTTAGGCTCGTTGCTGATCGTATGCATCGCTTCCTCCGGCAGATCATCGGGCAAATGGAACAGCCGATAGCTTCCCCCCAGCTGCCGGGCGAAAACTGCCGCAACCGTATTGGCCTGCAGTTCCACTTCCTCTCCCAGTCCGCCCCGCGCCGGCACCACGATGACCCGGCGCTTGGAACTGAACAAGGGGAGACTGCGAGCTACTTCGGCCAAGGTCGTGCCCCCGGTCACCGCGAGCACATCTTCATCTTTGAGTACTTTATCCAAGTAGACGGATGTCGCCCTGGCCAAATCCTTCTTGACCATGGGGTCTTCATCTAAGTCTCCCGGCACGATCACCACGCGGCGCAGACCTAGCTCCCGCGCCAGGCCCTCTTCTAGATGGCGCAGCCCCCGCAGCTGATGGACTAGCTGCCCCAGCTCAGCGATGATGGGAGTGGACCTCAGCCGAACTCCGTCAGGACCGACCTCAACGAGCCCCCCCTCCCGTAGTCTCTCCAACTCCCGCCGGATGATCCGCTCCCCCAGCTGCAATTTTGAAGCTAGCGCCCGTCGCCCTAGGGGCTGGTCGAAGAGCAGCTCGCGCAGGATCTTATAGCGGAGCTCTAAAATGGGCAAGAGTTCCGGGGCAACCCTTTGTATGATTGTTGTATCCTCCATCCTTTTCCCCTATCCACCGGGACGTCTTGTGTCCCGCATGCTCGAACTGTGTCCCACTGCTGGCAAAAAAGACCACCTCTTCAATCCGCCATTTAATTCTCTCTTCCTAGGCGGATTCCTTCCTGCAATGATCATCCTGCGCCCAAATCTTCTGCGATCCGGGAGAGGCGCCTCATCCGATAGCTCACCCCCGACTTGGTCACCCGCGGAGTCAAAAGATCCCCCAATTCGGTCAAGGTAGCATAAGGGTGCTCGAGGCGAAGACGGGCTAACTCCCGCAACTTCGGCGGCAGCTTGTCCAAACCTATCTTCTCTTGAATCCTTCGGATCTGAGCTACCTGCTTCATGGCTGCCTGGACCGTCTTGTCCATATTGGCCGTTTCACAGTTCACCAGCCGATTGACCTGCCCTCGCATCCCTTTCATAATGCGGACGTCTTCAAAGCGGAGCAAAGCCCGATGGGCCCCCATCAAACGCAACAGGTGGGCGATCTTCTCCCCATCTTTAAGATAGACTACCAACCCTCGCTTGCGGGGACTGATCCCAGCCGCGAGGTCAAAGGACTCTAGACAGCCGACGATCCGCTCCGCTTCGCGCTTGCTATTAGTCCAAAACTCAAGATGATAGCCCCGGTTAGGATTAGTCGCCGATCCCCTAGCCAAGAAGGCACCCCTAAGGAAAGACCGCCGGCAGCAACCTTTGCTGGGCAGTGCGTCGGTGTCGGGCTGGGCTAAGGGATCATCGGCCAACTGCTCAACAGGTTGGGCCGACACGCCATAGAGGTTTTTCTTGTCTAGCCGCCGCTGCTTGCGAACCGAAACTCGGTTTTCCGTTTGGTACAGGTTTTTCAGCAGGGTGTAGACCTTTCGCGCGGCGGCCGCGTTGCTGCTGGTGACTTCCAGTTTGCCATCTTCGCTCCACTTCCCATCCAAGCTGACGATGGCCGCCAGTTCCGACCGCTCACAGCAGCGCTGCTCTGGAAAGACCCGGGCCAGTTCGTTCTTAATAGACAAGGAAAACGGCATTCCATTCTCCCTCCATTATTCTTCCGGGGCGCCGTCGATTTGAATGATGACGCGGCCCTTCGCGACCGCTCCACGAATGACAATGGGAGTCGACCTGTCGTTGCGAAACTTGAAATCGGTATGGGGCCAGGCTACGGTAGCATCCTTGCCCGGGGGCACATAGACAACTCTCCGGGAGTGGGGAACCCTCTCGGTGACGACTAGCTTAGGCGACCGCAGTACCGCATTGTACAGGGTGCTCGACACCTGACAAATCCCGCCGCCTACCCCAGGGACCACGGCCTCGCCCACAAAGATGGGGGCAGGCCGATAGCCTCGCTCCACCGTCCGCTCCCCCACCACCTTATTGAAGGAAAACTCCTCCCCGGGCCGGACAAGCGTATTGTTCAGCTCGGCCACCGCCAGCTTAATGTTCTCCGTTCGCTGCCAGCTGCCAATCAGCCCCGTCTCATAACGGCCTAGGACAACCGTTATCCGTTGGAGCTCGGCAGAGGTCAGGGTGGGCTGCACCACGTAGCGGCGAAGGTGAATCTCCTTGCCCCTGGGGGCAGTGATCACCTGATACAAACCTTCGTCCACATCAATCTCCAAACCTTCCCGCTCCGGCATGACCTCCCCGGTCAACTTATTGATATAAGCATCCTGGGCAGGAATGTTCTCTGCGGCGGCGATGCCTTCGATGAGCTCTCGGACCTCATGGGCGAGGAGGCCGCCGACCGGAACGCCTTCTAAGGTGACGCCGGGCCGCACACCGAAGAGCCTCCGTTCCACCCAGTCCACGACTCCGCTGATGGCTGCGCCAGCAACCGCGATGGTGAGGAGAAAAGTCAACGCCCTCTCCAGCTCAAGGACGACAAACCGCGGGCCTTTTCCCATCCCAACTCCCCCACTGACCTTTTACTAATACATATGCAGGGGGGAGGGAACCATAACCATCCAGCTATAGAGAGACCTCCAGCTGCCCCAAAGGGCCTTCTTGGCCGCGGAAAAGGAACTGCACATCACCCCTAGGGAGCGCATCCAACGGCGCCTCGACCAGATGCCCGGGGAAGGTCGCCACCAAAGGCACAGGATCGTCCTCGGCAGGTTTCTTGACCATGAGGTCAACTAGGACCTGCCGCTCGTAGGCCTGTATCCGCGTAATGGTGACGCTGTAGCCGCCCGTTGGCTGCTCTCCCATGAAGGCCGCCACCAGGCAGCTGCGGCTGAAATCGATCGTCGGCAGGGCGGGGGGCTGCCACAGCCCTGCCCACAACTGGACCAACTCCTTTCGGCTCAGCACCACGCTAAAGCCAGGCTGCCTTCTTCCCACCCGATCAACTGTCGAAAAGGGAACCTCACAAAGGATGCCCATGACCCTCACCTCTCCAGACAGCCTATTCCATCCTGAGGTCCAGTTCCAGTTGATTAATGACCCGGCGAACCCCCAGGGTGGACTGGGCGACCTCCTCAACCAGCATTTTCTGGTGTTGGTCGATGACCGTTCCCTGCAAAACAACACTTCCCCGACGGACCGCTGTCCTGACGGGGAGGTGGCTTGTTTGGGGGTGGGTGCGCAAGGCCCGTTCGATTCGATTTTTTAAGGTGGCGTTGTCGCATGTGCCGGGAAAGGATAAGCGACTTACCACCTCCCGGACGCCCCTTGCTTTTTGGGCTGCTTCCACCGCCGCCCTTTCGTGGGCTAAGGTCTTGGCTTGCCCGTGAAGATACACGACCCCGCCCTTCACCGCGGGGCTAATGTCCCGCAGCTCCCGAACCATGGCCAGCTCTTCCTCCACTTCCCGCAGGACATCCTCATCGGTCAGTTTGCCATCGGTGCTGATGGTCAAGGAGTTGACGACCCTCCGCACCTGGGGAACGGCCCGGACGACCCTTTCCACCAACTCCTTATCCGCCAGGACATCGACGATTCCTTGTAGGTGCACCACATCCCCCTTCACTTGAATGTGCAGATCGTAATTCCTCAAGCTCGGGTGTCTATCCAATGCGGCGACGACGCGTTGGTACGTCTCTTCTTCCTGATGATTGGCCACCAGATCACCTCCGCCCTTAGTATGCCCATCTCATTCGATGCCGGCAACTAGAGAGCGTTGATTATTCCCCCGATGGTGCAACCAGATTTCAATGACAGCCTGGGCAAGCTTTCTTGGATCATGGCGGGCTAAGTCGCTCTCCTCCATCAATGCCCGCTTGACCACCTGCACTCCCATCGAATGAAGGCGGGGCCCATCGATCTGGACTTGGTGAGCCCCCTCCTCCCGATAGCGTTTTATCAGCCTGGCCGGAGCCCGCTGGGAATTGACCAGCACGTAGTCGACGATGTCTGCACCGGCGTGATCCAGCACCGCCTGCAAGTGATCGGCCGCGGTGTAGCCATCGGTCTCCCCTGGCTGGGTCATCACATTACAAACGTAAATCCGCACCGCCGTCGATGCCCGCAGGGCATCGACCACTCCCGCCACCAGCAAGTTGGGCATCACACTGGTATACAGGCTTCCTGGACCGAGGACGATGATGTCGGCCTCGGCGATAGCATCAAGGGCTTCTTTCACCGCCGGCGGCGAGGGGGGGTCTAAGTACAGTCGCTCGATTCGCTTCCCAGGGCTTGGAATCTTACTCTCCCCCGTCATCGTCGAGCCATCGTGGTAGCTAGCGCGAAGAACAACTGATTCCAGGGTGGACGGCAGCACCTGCCCCCGGATGAACAGGACCCGGCTCGATTGCCGCACCGCCTCTTGGAAATCCCCGAGGATTTCCGTCATGGCGGCAATAAAGAGGTTGCCGAAGCTGTGCCCTTTGAGTTCTTCCCCTTCAGCAAAACGATATTGGAAAAGCTTCTCCATCAAAGGTTCAGTGTCTGCGAGGGCTACCAAGGTATTGCGGATATCACCGGGAGCCGGGATGCCCAGCTGGCTGCGCAGCCTCCCCGAACTGCCGCCATCATCGGCCACGGTGACCACCGCCGTCACATTGCCGGAGAACTCCTTGAGTCCGCGAAGGAGGGTTGATAGCCCCGTGCCCCCGCCAAAGGCTACGATTTTCGGGCCCCGCCCGAGCTGCCTCTTGCTGTAGACCAGATCCACCAACGATGGGGTCGGTCGCGGCATAAAGACGGAAAGTAGGGAATTAATGGTCTGGCGGATGCCAAAACAAATAAAGAAGGTGCCAAGGAGGATGCAGCCGATTGCCACCCAATTGACTAGTTCGGATGGGATGAGCCCGGTGAGCCGATAAAACCATCCGGCGAGGAGGATCCGGAGCAAGGCCACCGAATGGACATCGGCTAGTAAGACAGCCCCGCCGCTGAACATCAATACGCCCAGCACCACCAGCAAGAGCCATCTTTTAACTCCCATCCCGGGATAAAGCCACTTCCAAAAGCCCATCGGGCCAACGCTCCCTCAATCTAGACTAGCGGACATCCCGGTGGATCACTTTGACTTCATAGTCCTGCGTCTTTAGGAACCGAGCCAACTCCACCGCTACGGCGACAGAACGATGCCTCCCCCCGGTGCAGCCGATGCCGATGGAAAGATGGGCCTTTCCTTCCCGCTCATACTGGGGAAGGAGAAAGGCCATGAAATCCTCCAGCTGCTGCTGAAACTGACGCGCCAGGGGCCAGTTGAACACGTAATCCCGAACAGCTTCATCCTCACCCGTCAGAGGCCTGAGGGACTCCACATAATGGGGATTGGGCAGGAAACGAACGTCGAAGACCAGGTCCACATCCAAGGGCAAACCGTACTTGAAACCGAAGGAAATCACCGTCACCCCCAGCCCCCTTATGCCGAGCTCAACACCGTACTCGGCCTTGATGATGGCGTGGAGATGCTGGGGCGTCAAGCTGGAGGTGTCGAGGATCTTGTCAGCCCGGCCCCGCACCGCCTCCAGGCGTCTGCGTTCAGCTTTGATGCCCTCCAACACCCCGCCGCCCTCTGCCAAGGGATGCCGGCGCCGAGTCTCTTTGAACCGCCGGATCAGCACCTCATCAGAGGCTTCTAAGAAAAGAATATTATAGCTGAAGCCCTCCCGTTCTAAATCCTTCAAGGCCTCGAGCAAATGGTCGAAAAACCCGCCGCCCCGAACATCGCTAACGACGGCTACCCGCTTGATCTTGCCTTCAGATTGGTAAATCAGCTCGGCAAACTTGGTAATTAGACTAGGCGGCAGATTATCCACGCAGAAATAGCCAAGATCCTCGAAGCAGCGCATCGCCTCTGATTTCCCGGCCCCCGACATGCCGGTGATGATGACGAAACTGATGTTTTTCACCTTCCGCCCCCCTACACGGCATGACTTCTCCATCAGGGGCGTTTCCCCTCCCAGGCTGGCCTGGTGTTGAGGATCTGCTCGGGCCTTAGGCCTGCTCGTTCGGCAAGCCCAACGCCCTTGGCAAAATCCCCAACCCGGAGGGGATCGTGGGCATCACTGCTGATGACAAAGTCAACCCCGGTAGAAGCGGCAACCTTAATATATTCTAGTGTTGTATGGTTATGACTTGTGTTAATTTCCAAGGCCGTGCCGTATTTTCGACACTCCTTGGCCAGCAGCTGGGTATCAATGTCCATATGCAGCCCGGGATGGCTGATGAAGGCCACCGGATAGCGGGAGGCGGCCCTGACTAAGGCCCGGGTGTTCAGGTCGCGCACCCTGCGGCTCCGGACTCGCCGGGCGATAGGGACTTGGAGGTAAAAATGCCAGAGGGAAGGCAGATTCCCCGGTCGGACCCAGGTATGCAAACCGACGATCAAAATGTCCAGCCGGGAGATCGACCTATCATCCACATCCAGGCGGCCGTCAAGGTCAACGACATTAGCCTCGAGCCCCACCAACACCCGAACGCCCGTTCGATCCTCCCAGAGCTTGGCCTCCTCTTTGATTCGATCGATGATGCCCAGGTGGGCGATCCCCACGCCAAACAGGTGGCCCGGTCCATGATCGGTGATGGCCACCTCCTTCAGGCCGCGATCCTTGGCGGCCAGCACCATGTCGCCCACCGTCCCGCGACCGTGACTATAGCTGGTGTGGGTATGATAATCTCCCCACAAGCGCAAAGGCAGCCCTACTCTCCCATCAGTAGATATAGCCGGCTGGGATATCCGGCAACAACTAAACCGTCCCCATGGCGGAGTGAGACAGGGGTCACGGAAACCAGGGCCCATCCCAAATGAGGACCCTCACCCTTTAGCTTTGGCTTGCCCTGGTCCAGATCATACACGGCGACCCGACCCCGATCATCGGCCGTGATCAAGGAGGCAGGACCCAAAGCCAAGGCAAAAACGGGACACTGGCGTAAAGCAGAAGAACTAAGCTGGCGAAACTCTCCATCCCACCGCCAAATCTGCACCCGTCCGGGCTTGGTGGCCTGGCCAACCTCAATGGCAATCTCCGCATCTCCAGCCGCTAAAGCCCGAATCCGACCGATGGGGGCAGTCTCCCCCACCTTGCGCCACCCTGCGGCTGTCCAGCTGAAGGCGCTTAATCCTTCCACTAGAGTATCCGGCCGGACCTCGCGCACATCGGTGATCACCAACAGGTCCGGGCTCCCCCGGAGAGTCCCGATGGCCCCGGCCTCCCCGGGGCTTTTGCCTTCCCAAACCTTAACCAAACCATCTTCCAGCCATTGATGAATGACAGCCCGATCTCCACTGAGGATGAGGATCTCCAGGTTTTCTCCCCGGAAGCGCCCCACCGCCATGGTGTAGTGGCCTCCAGTGCCAAACAGGTTCTCACTCTTCCCAATGGTGATGAATTCCTGCCCGTTCCACTCCAGGACCTGCAAGAAAACCTCCCGCAGCTCATAGTTGCGTCCCAGGACCAAGAGTTCATCCTCCCCATCGCCGGTGAGGTCCACCGCACAAACCTGCAACAGGGAGTCCATGGGGAACTTGTCTTCTTGCCACCTGATTTCATATCCCCATGCGGGCATCGCCACCAGCACGATCAAACACAGAGCCAGGCCAGCTTTCACCAATACGACCTCCTTGAACAGGAAAACCTCGTCCATAGGCAATTCTAACCCATCTGGGCACCGGTGACAACACTAGCCGGACCAGGGCGAGGTATGCCAGGCTTGGGCCAGATGCCTCCGCTCCTCTAGTTCCCACCTTTTCGCCAAATACTTGACCACCGTCAGCACATAGGTGGAATGGGACCAGGTGAGGGGGGTGACGGAGATGGGCGACCCTGTTTGGGGATGGAGCTGCTCGGGGAGAAGGCCGCTATCTAAGGCATGATCGACTACCCAGTGGAGAAGCCGCCGGGCCTTTTCCAGATCCTGGGGTTCTTTAGCGCGGGCGATGTGATAATCTGCCCACCACAGGGTGCAGATTACCCAGGGGTTGCCGGGGACGCAAGCATCGCCGGCGATGGCCCGCAAGTAGGGATCCTCGTTGTAACGGGCGAGGCCGCCTACGGAGGTTTTCACCCACAGGCCCTCCGCCACCGCCTCCATCGTGCGGACGATCCGCTCATCGTCCGCGGAGAAAACGCCCAGCCCAAAGAGGCCGTAAAGACTGCTCTCCAGGGTGGGATCGGGGATCAAGCGGTCCCCGTCCCGGTAGACTCCCCGGATGAAGCGGCCCAGGCGCGGGTCGAACAAATAGCGAATCATCGCCCGTCGCATCTCCTTGGCCGCCTGCTCATACTGGTGGGCGATCTGGACGTGGCCAAACAAGCGGGCGAACTTGCCGGCAGCCATCAGCCCTGCATAGACTGCCGCCGTGGTGAAGGTAAAAATGCCCCGTCGCTCCTCCCACAGGTCATAGGATTCCAAAGGGAGCTTGGTGGCCAGGTCGCGGTAGTAGAAGAGGAAGTCAGCGGCTTGGCGGATGAAGGGCCGGTAGAGGGATTCGATGAACTCCAAGTCCCGCTCCTTCTCGTAGTAGTGGCCTAGGGCAAATAGGACGAGGGCCGTTTCGTCCTCTTGTATGGGCAGGACCGGTTCGCCCCCGGCCATCCAAGGATGCCAGCTGGAGCCGACGGAACCGTCGGGGTTGTACTTGTGCCAGAGAAAGCCGCCGGTGGAGAGCACGCGGCCGCAAAAGGCGAAAAACCGCCGGGCCAGTTCGGGATAACCCGCCTGGCTTAAGGCGTGGGCGACTAAGGCCCCGTCCCGGGGCCACATGTAGCTGTAGTGATCCCGATTGAACTGGAGGATATCCGTATCGTTGGCCGCCAGGATGGCGCCGGAGGCGTCCATCTGGGTCCTGATGGTCAGGAGGCTGCGCTTGTAAAGTTCGATAATGCGGGGAGGCAGGTATTCTTCCATGGGTGCGGGAAAGGTCTTCATACCCTTGTTGGCCCAGGAAAACCAGTAAACCTGGGTCTCCCGCATCAGGCTCGCCACCCCCCCTTCTTCCACCAGGTGATTAAGATGGCGCACCTCCTCAAACCCTCGGCCCGCGGCCAGCCAGTAGGTCAGCTCCCTTTCCTCCCGGGGCCCCACTTTGAGCCGAAAGCTGATCGTTGAATCGACGGATCCTTGAGCGATGGGGTTCCCTTCCAGAACCCCGTCTTCCGCATCCCGCCAAGTGCCCTCCGCGCCCCGAAACCTCTTCGTCCCGGTGGCATATTGATAAATGCCCTGACGGCCCACTTGCCCCTTAATTAAGAAGCAGCAATCGCCCTTGTAGTGTTTGATCGCATCTAAAGTAGGATCGTAAAGGGCCGTGTCCCCAACGTCGATGCCATTGATGGAAAAGTCGTGGGTGAAGAAGACCCTGATTTCCCGCTCCCAATCCCCTTCGTTCCTGACCAGGATCCTTTTCAGATGTACGTTCAACCGGTAATGGACCGCATCAAAAAGGCGCAGCGCCAACCCCCAGCCCCGGTGAACCGCCCGGCAGTCGCCAACTAGGGTTTGCCTCTTGTATCCCACCCGTTTGTCCCACCAAGGTTCATACAGCCAGCTAAATCCCTTTTCACACCATACCCCGATGCTGTTCTTGTGCCCCATCAGGTGGTTGGGCATGCCGACGTGGGGATAATACAGGTCCCTAACATTTAGGGCCTCATCGAAGGTGATGAGGAGCTGATCGTTGCCAATGACCAAATGCCTTGGCACCTAGGCCCCTCCTATGCCGCTCTGGAGGGCGGGAGCAGCAGCGAATACCTTTGGGTCAAGGAAGGAAAAGACCTTGTCCCTTTCTTCCACTTCCGCCAGGAAAGCCAAAAAGGCGTCCGACTGGTCCTCGAGGCCATCGAGGAGCCGTTCCAGCCGAGACAGATGCTCGAGAAACCGTCTGCTGGCATAGTCCCCCGCCTGTTGGGTGCTGATGAGGAAAGGCCAATCGGAGGATTGCATGAGCAGCGCCTCCCGACCTGCCTGGGCCAAGATCCGTCTCTCCAAAGGTGAGGACCATCCTTTGGCCGCCGCTTTCTCCAACCGCCCCGCCGCCTCTTGGAGCTGGGGCCACATCCATTCAGTCGCCGGGTTCAGCCAGACGTAGTGGCGCCCCCCTTGTCCCCAGGAGCATTCGGGCAGGTTGATAGCTTCCGTCGGCTGATGCTCCGCGAGATACTCCCCTGGGGTGGTCATCTGAATTTCTTCCGCCGTCGCGAGCCCCCTCAACACCCCTTCCAGCCAACTGATGCCCTCCCGCCACCAATGGCCGAAAAGCTC
>JAAYLE010000171.1 GCA_012522085.1 Bacillota bacterium
GCTTGTTGGGCGTGACGAGGAATCCATACGCCCTTTTGTTCCTCATCAACATCTTCCTGTTGATCGTGGGATGCTTCATGGAGACGACGGCAGCTTTGACCATCCTCATCCCAGTCTTGCTGCCGACGGTAACGAGCGTCGGAGTCGATCCATTACACTTTGGTCTGGTGATGATTTTGAATCTGATGATTGGACTGCTCACGCCGCCCCTAGGCATGGTGCTCAATGTCTTGGTAAGCGTATCGAAGGTGCCTTTTGAGGATGTGGCCCGGGCGACGATGCCTTTCTTGATCCCGCTTATCGTGGTCCTGTTCCTCATCACCTACATCCCCGGTCTAGTCTTGTGGCTGCCCCGGGTGGTAATGGGTCTCTAAGGAAAAGCCCCCGCCGAGCGGGGGCTTTTTGACATCTCAGGTCAACGATCGATAGCTTCCCTTTCCCCTAGAAACTCCGCCAATTCCTCGTTGGAAGGAAGCCCCTCGATGTCCCCCGTCACCGTCACCGCAAAGGCGCCGACGGCATTGGCCAGGCGGGCGCATTCATCTAAAGGATAGTTCCGCAGCAGGCCGACGAGGAAGCCCGCGGCAAAGGCATCGCCAGCCCCGACAGGGTCAACTACCCGTTTCACCGGAAAGCCCGGCGATCGGAAGCGATTGCCATCCTTATCGGCGATGTAAGCTCCTTCAGCTCCTAGTTTCACCGCCACTAGGGAGGCCCCAAGACTCAAGATCCTATCGGCAATGGCCACCGGATCCCGGGTGCCCAGGATGACTTCGGCTTCGCCTATCCCCGGAAAGACGATGTCGGCTTTGCCCATCAGGTCGACTAAGACCCGGCGGGCCTCAGCGGCGCTCCATAGCCGCAAGCGCAAATTAGGATCGAAGGAGATCGTCACCCCCAACTTCCGAGCCATTTCCATAGCCGCCAGGACTGTCTCGTGACAACTGACGCTCAGCGCGGGGGTGATCCCAGACAGATGCAGGAACTTAGCGCCCCCGATGTATTCTTCGTCTAGGTCATCGGGGGTCATCAAGCTGGCCGCCGAGTAGCGCCGATAATAATAAACCTTCGTCTCCCCCAGCTCCCGTCTCTCCTTGAACATAATGGCCGTTGGGGCCTCGGGATCAAATGACACCCGGGAGGTATCCACTCCCTCTCCCCTGATGCTGTGGAGGACGAATCTGCCCAGCTCATCATCCCCAAGCCTGCTGATCCAGCCTGCAGTGTGGCCAAGGCGAACGATACCGATGCACAAGTTGGACTCAGCCCCGCCGATCTGTTTGCTAAAGCGGTGAACATAGCGTAAAGGGCCGCTGGTCTCGGGGTTCATCAGGACCATCGTCTCTCCCAGGGCAACTACTTCCGGCAATTATTCTCCCTCCCTTGATGATCAGCCAATCCGATACTGACTAAGCTTGTCCATGTCGAAAGCCAGGCCGTGTCCCGGCACTTCCGGAGGAGCGATCTTGCCATCCTTGAGCACCAATGGCCGCTCCAGGACATGGTCCAGGCGGTAGGCATGGCGCTCGGCAAACCAGCTGAC
>JAAYLE010000172.1 GCA_012522085.1 Bacillota bacterium
GTCGTCGGCTGCTCACCAAACTATCTAAGTATGCTTGAGAGCGGTCAACGAACAGATCCGGGTATCCAACTGCTCGAAGCATTGGCCGATTATTACAATGTGTCAATAGACTATTTGCGCTGCCGCAGCCCGGCACGAACGCTTGGGATTGGTACGGCAAGATCCGTGTCTTTGGCGGAGAAGTGATCAGGAACAACCGCGCCGTGATCGACTCACCCGAGGCCCAACGAGGTTTGGAGCTTTTCAGAGATGTGTCGCTGACGCATCACATCGCCCCCCAGCCCGGAGACTCGGCAAATTTCGAGCGGGGAACGCAGGCCTTGCGCTATGCATGGACGTCGGAAGCCCCTAACATAGCCAAACGCGTAGACGGCGCCTTCCCGGTAGACCTGGTCACCATGCCCACCGGTCCCGCAGGGGCATTCCACGTCGCCGGAGGCTGTCCGGTGACCGTTTCGGCGACGACTGCCTATCCGGAGGAAGCCTACAAGTTCGCCGTTTGGTTTGCTATGGACAGCGACTTCTGGAAGCTATTAGGAATCCCGGCATCCATGAATGTCATAAGAAGGGAATACAGATCCTACCTAGCCGAATTCTTCAAGTCGCCCGATGTGCCGATTGAAGCACTGATGGGTCCCACCGCCGTAGAGCCTCAGACGCACCTGCACAGCTCTGAGTTGTCCGGCGGCTGGAATCCGATTCTCACCAGTCTGTCCCAGGGCCGTATCAGTCCCGCTGAGGCCGCCGTCCAGATCACCCGGCACATAAATGCCGTTTTGGGAGCCCAGTAAGCCGGAAATGGAGAAGGATGACGTCCTGCGGATAAAGCAGGAACGTCATCCTTCTATCGGTGGTCGTATGCCACTCCTGCAAAGCTACTCTATCTGCCCTCTAACGCCGCCTGGACACGTGGTTCAATGAAGGCGATGGCATCGGCTACGCTCTTCTGTCGAGTGCGGATCAGATTCCACGCCTCAGTCTCCAGATTCAAGATCTGACTTGCTCCCCTTCCACTGACGAGCCGCCAGTCCCAAAGAACATTGACCGCTTCGGTGAACACCTGAGGGTTGCTCCCCGGAGCCCGCTCGCTCCAACGGCGTACATAATCTCGCACTGCCTCCCGGATGACAGGCACACGGTTTTCCGCTCGAGTGAAAAGGACCGTTCCTTCCCGATCGTAGGCGAGAAATCTCAGCAACTGGCCTGCCTCGGCGGTGTTCTTCGATGCGCTGGCTATGCCCAGAGAGTGAAAAGACGACTGACTTGAGCGGACATCACCTTTGGGCAGTATCCCCAGACTCCAAGAGGGAGCGGTGCCCTGTTCACTGGCCTGAACAATGTTGTTAAGAAAGAAAGGCTGAAGGGGCTGCATGGCGGCGGTGCTCTGTAGGAAAATGCCACCGACAACGTTGTGCTCCAGCCACAGGCTGGTTGTGAACGTAAGAGCCCGGATCACCTCAGGTGTGTTGCCAAGATAGCGAGTGCGATCGCGATCTACGTCGTTGGCGTTCCACATGCCTAACATGTTGAACCCGCCCTGGTAACCAAAGGCGGCCAGACCGTACTGTTCCGGGATCCCGTCACCGTCCCGATCGACAGTCAGCTTCTTGGCCATGGCCACAAACTCGTCCCATTCCAGTTCATCACCCAGCCAATCGATAGGCAGGGGATTCACGCCGCCGTTGGCAAAAAGATCCTTGTTGTAAAAAGTGGCGTGAATGCTTAGTGCCGTCGGCAGTGAGTAGAGCTTGCCTCGGACGCGCAAGGCCTCCAATACGGCGGCAGGGTAGTCTCTGAGGTTGATCTGACTGGTGGCAATGAACCCCTCCAAAGCAGTCAGAAGACCTCCTTCGGCCAGCTCCATGATGCGCAGGTTATCACCGTAGACGACATCGGGAGCGATACCGGCTGCCGACATGGTGATCACTTTATCGAGAAGATCCGGCCAACTAGCCGCCTGAATGATCTCCGTTCCGATCCCCGTTCGAGCAGTAAAGGCCTCCAGCGCCTGGGTGAGTTCCGGTCCCCATGTGGCGAACGGACCGATCAAAGAGACTTCGGCACTCGCCCCTGTCACTGCGAAAAGCATGAGCACTCCGAGGAATAAAACCGCCGACCACGACGAACTCCTGACTTTTCGGTATGCCATAGAACGCAGACCCCCTTCACCAGATTCCCTCCAGTCAGGCCATGCACGGAGCATAGCTACCTGGGTCAGTCTCGCACACTGTAGCACACGAGTGTACCACTGCGAACAAGCTGTTTCCTCCATTCATTCTATAGTCCTTTTGGTTTCCCTGTTGTAGCCCCAATAACTTTA
>JAAYLE010000173.1 GCA_012522085.1 Bacillota bacterium
CGCTCAAGGGAGGAGCCGACGAACCGATAAAAGGGAAGTCCCAGAGCCCTGGCGACGACCGCCTCTAACAGAGCGCCCCGGGAATCAGACCACCCGGAGAGGAGTAAAACGGCATCACAATCTTGGACCAAAAGGCCCACGCTTCGTCGGGCGTAAAAGGCCCACGGTTTTGTTGTGTCCTCGGTCTCCATCTCGGCGGGGTTGCAAACATCATAGCCCTGCTGCCTGAGGCGCCGCGCCGCATCGTGGAAAGCCGGGAAATTGAACTCTGGATGGCCGGTCATTGGCCCGGCAATGTACAGTCGCATATCAGGTCCCCTCCCACCCTATTGTGCCCCGGGGAGGTTTGGATTTCAACATTTTCTAGTCCCCGGCCATGCGCAGCGGCATCCTCTTATCCTCATCCGTAGGCGAACTTCGCTGAGTCTCCGGTGGGTTCTTTGGATACAAGGGAGCCAGCTTCGGCCTGCGCCAAGCTGCTTTGGCATCACCGGCGACCGGGCCCTTGGGGATGGCGTTCAGCCATCCCCGACGGTTGCTCTTCGACGACAACCCTCTCCAGAAACCGTCGCTCCAGGATGATGGTTGAAACAACGGAAGCAGTGATCAATATCACTAGAATCACGCAGATAGGTCGGCCGAGCAAGTAGGGCAGGATCGCTCCTTTCGATATCACTAGAGATTGCCGCAGGCCCATTTCCGCCATCGGTTCAAGGATCAGGGCTAGGACTACCGGCGCCGGGTGAAATCCCTGTTTGCGCATCAAAAAGCCGACAAGGCCAAAAAAGAGCATGACCCAGACATCAAACATTGAGTTGTTGATGGCGTACGATCCAATGACGCACAGTGCCACAATTAAAGGAATTAGAATGTTGATGGGTATGCCGGCAACATACATGGCGTAGCGGGCGCTGACAAGTCCAGCATTAGGATATTGGTGATGAATATGCCCCCATGGCGCTTGGCTTCATTGTAGCCGACTCAGGAGGCAATATCTCCCCCCGCCCCGGGAAGAATGCCCACAAAGGTGCCCAGGACGCTGCAGTACAGAATCGTCCCCAGTAACGAGCGAAGCTTCCCTAAGGTGGGCAAGATCCGTTCTTTGCCTAGATCGGGGAGGGAGACAATTAATTCTTTCGTTTCCTCGGTCAGCATGAGCACTTGGGAAAGGGAGAATCATGAACCGGCACCAGGGATACTCCCGATTCCAAGGCGGTAATGCCAAAGGTGTACCTGAAGGCCCCGGTGAGGAGATCGATGCCCACCGTAGCCGACAGCAGGAGGAAGCACCACCCCTTTCTCCAAGGAAGCTGTGCGACCCAATTGATGCTCCTGTCGAATCTTCCCTCTTGCCCCGAATTATCTGATCTCACTCATTATCTTTCTATCTTGACGTCAATAAGTCCTGTGTGATTCCGTTTCTTTGTTTTGTCTCTGGTTTGCAAGGTTATAGATGGTATCGAATGGAGGATTTGGACATCCGGTGATGAAGTATACAGTAACTTACTTATCAATTTGGAGGGAAGAAATTTGACCCGTAGGGAGAGGGTAGTGCGAGCAATAAGCCACCAAGAGCCCGACTACGTACCCCTAGACCTGGGGGGCGGCGGCGCGGGCATGCTGGACCTGACCTACTACAAGATGATGGAACATTTGGGGTTCGAAGAGAATGGCAGCACCGTTGTCATTCCCACCAGCTGCACGATCCAGTACTACGATGAGCGCTTGCTGTCCTACTTTGACACAGACTTTCGCCGGATTTATCTCAAATCACCCTATAGGACCCAGGCCAGGCGGTTCGACGATGGCCGCTTCAAAGACGACTGGGGAATCACCTTTAAACGCTCGGGGCTTTACTCCTGCATCGTCGAACACCCCCTACAGGGTATGGACGCAGGAGACCTAGACAACTATACCTGGCCCGATCCCGATGATCCCGGCCGGGTGCAGGGCATCGAGGATGAGGCTGAGCATCTGTATTACAACACCGATTTTGCCGTCGTTGCCGGGGCTCCGGTGATGGGCACTTTTATGCAGGCCTGCCGGCTGAGGGGGATGGAGGACTTCCTGGTGGACCTTATGGTCAACCAAGAGTTCGCCAACAAACTCCTCGACATAATCGCTGACATCACCATCGGCTTCATGGATGCATTCCTCAGCAGAATCGGAAAATACGTCCAGATCGTCCAAATCCAGGATGACTTGGGAACCCAGAGCGCACCCTTGATGTCGCCTGAGATCTACCGCCAAATGATCAAGCCCCGCCACGTCAGAATCATATCGGCAATCAAGCGGCACACCGATGCCAAGATCTACATGCATTCCGACGGCGCTATCTTCGACCTGATTCCCGACCTCATCGATGCGGGAGTTGAAATCCTCAATCCTGTTCAGCCGCTAGCAACCGGCATGGACTCCCACCGCCTCAAGAAAAC
>JAAYLE010000174.1 GCA_012522085.1 Bacillota bacterium
GACTCCCGGGAGCAGTTCGAGATGCGTACTCATAAGCGCTTGATCGACATCATGGATCCAACACCCAAAACGGTGGATGCCCTGATGCGTTTGGACTTACCCGCCGGCGTTGATATTGAAATCAGACTCTAAGGGTAGGGAAGGGCTCTGCCTGAAGTAAGCCAGACGGGTGAGCCGAGGAGGTATGCAGATGCCCAAGGGTATACTTGGAAAGAAGCTGGGCATGACCCAAATTTTTACGGAGACGGGGGTTTTGCTTCCGGTGACGGTGATTGAAGCCGGCCCTTGTCCCGTGGTACAAGTGAAAACGGAAGCGACCGACGGCTATAACGCCATTCAAATCGGGTTTGACGAAAAGCCGGAGAGAAGGACCACGAAACCTCTCCGGGGCCATTTCGCCAAGGCAGGGGTGAAGCCGCGCCGCGTTCTCCGGGAGCTGCGAGTTCAGGATGCTGCGGCCTTAGATGAAGTGAACGTGGGCCAGGAGATCACCGTGGACATTTTTGAAGCTGGGGATTACGTCGATGTGACGGGCATCTCCAAAGGGAAAGGCTTCGCCGGGGTCATCAAACGCTGGAATTTCCACCGGGGCCCCATGAGCCACGGCTCCATGTACCACCGGCGGGTAGGCTCCCTGGGCGATACGGGAGCAGCCCGGGTCTTCAAAGGGCGCAAGCTTCCCGGCCGGATGGGGGGCGAGCAGGTGACTATCCAGGGCCTGCAGGTGGTGCGAGTTGATCCCGAAAGGAATCTGCTGCTCGTGCGGGGTTCCGTTCCGGGACCGAAGGGCGGAGTGGTTTTTGTACGGGAGACCGTTAAGAGCAAGAAGAAAGGGGCCTGAGGGCCTAGCAGGAAAGGAGGCGGCGTGGGTGCCTAAAGTTAGCGTATACAACACAGCTGGCGAGCAGGTAGGGGAAATCGAGCTGGACGAAGGGATCTTCGGCGCCGAAATCAACCACGATCTGCTCCACCAGGCGGTAGTCATGTACCAGGCGCGGAAGCGGCGGGGCACGGCCGCCACGAAGACCCGCGGCCTAGTTGCCGGGGGCGGGCGGAAGCCCTGGAGGCAAAAGGGAACGGGCCGAGCTCGGCATGGCTCCATTCGCTCTCCCCTTTGGGTGGGGGGTGGAACGGTTTTTGGGCCCCAGCCCCGCAGTTACAAGTATTCCATGCCTAAGAAGGCGCGGCGGCAAGCCTTAAGGTCGGCTTTGTCGGCCAAGGTGAATACGGGGAACCTGATCGTGGTCGATGAGCTAAAGATGGAAGAGCCCAAGACCAAGACCATGTACAGCATCCTCCAGAATTTGAATGCCAGCGGCTCCACCTTGCTGGTCACCGCCGAGCCTGATGATAATGTGCGCCTGTCCGCCAGGAACATCGCCAAAGTGAAGGTGCTGCCGGCCAATGAGCTGAATGCCCTCGAGGTTCTGTCCTACAGGCAGCTGCTCTTGACCCAGGATGCCGTGGCCAAGGTGGAGGAGGTGCTGGCATAGTGGATCCGCGGGATATCATCATCCGACCGATCGTCACCGAGAGGAGCATGTCGTACCTGGAGAATGGGAAGTACGTGTTCGTCGTTCCTCTCAAGGCAAACAAGACCCAGATCAAAAGTGCGGTCGAAGAAATATTTAACGTCAAGGTGAAAAGCGTGACCACCATGCGCGTCAGGGGAAAGCTGAAGCGGATGGGCAGGCATGTGGGACGCACGCCTGATTGGAAAAAGGCCATCGTCACTCTGCAGCCAGGGGAGACGATTGAGCTCTTCGAAGGGATTTAGGTCCTGTAGGAGAGCTGAGGGAGGGAAAGATTGTGGCGGTTAAGACATATAAACCCACCTCGCCCGGACGTCGGGATATGACCGGCTCCGACTTTTCCGACATTACGAAGAAAAAGCCGGAAAAGAGCTTGCTGGCGCCCTTGACCAACAAGGGTGGTCGCAACGCCCAGGGCCGGGTCACCGCCAGGTACCGGGGTGGTGGACATAAGCGAAGATACAGGTTGATCGACTTCAAGCGGGATAAGGACAATGTGCCGGCAAAGGTAGCGGCCATCGAATATGACCCCAACCGGTCGGCTCGGATTGCGCTCCTTCACTATCTAGACGGGGAGAAGCGCTACATCATCGCTCCGTTGGGATTGCAGGTTGGCCAGATGGTCGAGTCGGGACCGGATGCAGACATCAAGGTTGGCAACGCGCTGCCTTTGCGCAACATCCCCGTGGGGACCACTGTCCATAACGTGGAGATGCATCCTGGCAAAGGCGGGCAGCTGGTCCGCTCTGCCGGGGCTGGTGCACAGTTAATGGCCAAAGAGGGAAATTACGTGACCTTGCGCCTTCCGTCGGGGGAATTCCGCATGGTCCATCAGAACTGTCGGGCGACCGTAGGTCAGGTGGGCAATGTGGAGCATGAAAACATCACCATCGGCAAAGCGGGTCGCAGCCGCTGGTTGGATCGGCGGCCCCGGGTTCGCGGCGTGGCTATGAATCCAGTGGACCACCCCCATGGCGGCGGCGAAGGACGCTCACCGGTGGGCAGGCCAACGCCTGTTTCACCTTGGGGCAAGCCGACCCTAGGCGCCAGAACCCGCAAGAAAGGCAAGAAGTCTGATGACTTGATTGTGCGCAGGAGGAAGCGGTAAAGGGGGTATTCTGGTGGGAAGGTCAGCACGAAAGGGACCCTACGTTCATCCTAGTCTGCTGGCGAAGATTAAGGCGTTGAATGAGAAGGGTGAAAAGAAGGTCATCCGCACCTGGTCGCGGGACTCGACGGTACTGCCTGAGATGGTCGGCCATACCATCGCCGTCCACGACGGTCGCAGGCATGTGCCCGTCTACCTGACGGAGGACATGGTCGGCCACAAGCTGGGGGAATTTGCCCCGACCCGGACGTTCCGTGGTCATGGCGCTCATACTGAAAGATCAAGCGCCCTGAAGTAAGGGGCGGTCCGGGAAAGGAGGTTGGGGAACGATGGCGAGCAGGGCACAAGCCCGCTTTGTAAGAATAGCGCCCCGCAAGGCCCGACAGGTTGTGGACCTCATTCGGGGTAAGAGCCTGGAGGAGGCGCTCCGCATCCTGACCTTTGTGCCGAAACGGGCTGGGGGCGTCGTGAAGAAGGTAGTCCTGTCCGCGGCTGCGAACGCGGAACACAACTACGGGCTCGACCGGGATGATTTGTATGTTGCCGCGGCCTACGTGGATCAGGGGCCGACGATGAAGAGGATTCAGCCTCGGGCTCGAGGAGGATGGGGCCGAATTCGCAAGCGAACCAGCCATATTACCGTCATCTTAGAGGAAAAGGAGGGGTGATTAGTGGGGCAAAAGGTGCATCCTATCGGTCTTCGCATAGGCATTATTAAAGATTGGGAAAGCAAATGGTACGCCGGCAAAAAGGAGTTCGCCGAGCTTCTACATGAGGACTTGATGATTCGCAAATACATCAAGGAGCGGTTTAACGCCGCCGGCGTTTCCCGCATTGAGATAGAGCGGGCCGCCAACCGGGTCCGGGTGACGATTCACACCGCCCGACCGGGGATGGTCATCGGACGGGGAGGAACGGAAGTCGAATCCGTCCGCAAGGCCTTGGAAGAGAAAACAGGCAAGCAGATTCAGGTCAATATCGTTGAGATCAAAGTGCCTGAACTTGATGCCCAGCTAGTTGCGGAGAACATCGCCAGTCAGTTGGAACGGCGGGTATCCTTCCGGCGGGCGATGCGACAGGCTCAGCAGCGGGCCATGCGGCTCGGGGCAGAAGGGATTAAGATATCAGTTGCCGGTCGCCTTGGGGGAGCGGAAATCGCCCGCACCGAGTGGAATCCGGAAGGGAAGATTCCCCTGCACACCCTGAGGGCGGACATCGACTACGGCTTCGCTGAGGCAGCGACCACTTACGGCCAGATCGGCGTGAAAGTGTGGATCTACAAAGGAGAGGTTCTGCCGTCTAAATCCCAAAGTTCAGAGTCGGCAGAAGGGGGCAGATAACCATGCTGGTACCCAAGAGGGTCAAGTATAGAAAGGTGCAGCGGGGCCGGCGCAAGGGAATGGCCCTGCGGGGTTCAGAGATTACCCTGGGCGAATTCGGGCTGCAGGCAACCGAACCTGGGTGGATCACCAACACCCAGATCGAAGCGGCTCGCGTCGCCATGACCCGGCACATCAGGCGGGGCGGCAGGGTATGGGTGAAGATTTTCCCCGACAAACCGGTGACGGCCAAACCTGCCGAGACCAGAATGGGCGCCGGTAAGGGCAGCCCGGAATACTGGGTGGCGGTAGTCAAGCCGGGCCGGGTCATGTTTGAAATCGCTGGGGTAAGCGAAGAGCTGGCCCGAGAGGCCCTGAGGCTGGCCAGCCATAAGCTGCCCGTTAAGACCAAGTTCGTCAAGCGGACGCAGGCGGGTGGTGAAGCTCATGAAGGCTAGAGAAATACGGGACCTGACGACCGAAGAACTCCACCATCGCTTGGGGGAGCTGAAGGAGGAGCTGTTTAACCTCCGCTTCCAGTCGGCCCTCGGCCAGCTCGAGAACCCCATGCGGGTAAGGGAAGTAAGGAAGAGCATCGCCCGGATCAAGACGGTCCTGCGGGAGCGGGAACTGAATATTCGCATGGCGTAATCGAGGCGGGAGGAGGGAAGCTAGGTGGAAGAGCGGCGAAGGCTGCGCAAGACCAGGGAAGGCGTTGTGGTCAGCGATAAGATGGATAAGACAGTTGTGGTCGAGGTGGAGCGGCTTGTCCGGCACGGCCTTTATGGCCGGACCATCCGTCGTACTGTACGACTGAAGGCCCATGATGAAGGAAATGTCTGTCGGGTGGGCGACCGGGTGCGGATTGTGGAGACCCGCCCTTTGAGCAAAGATAAAAGGTGGCGGGTAGCGAGCATCATCCGGCGCGCCGAATAGCCCGGCGGCAAGGGAGGAAGACCAGGATGATTCAGCAGGAAACAGTGCTCAATGTGGCTGATAATACCGGAGCCAAGAAGATCCTTTGCATCCGTGTCCTGGGGGGCGCAAAGCGCCGCTATGCCCGCGTCGGGGATATCATCGTGGGCACGGTGAAGGAAGCCGCGCCGGGCGGCATGGTGAAGAAAGGCGACATCGTGAAGGCAGTCGTCGTGCGCACCAGCAAGGAGATCCCCCGGCCGGATGGCTCTTACATTCGATTCGATGAGAATGCAGCAGTCATCATTACTGAAGCGAAAGAGCCCAGGGGCACCCGAATTTTTGGCCCTGTAGCCAGGGAACTAAGGGAGAAGCAGTTCATGAAGATTGTCTCCCTGGCTCCCGAGGTGCTCTAGGTGCCCGAAGGGAGGTCAAGGAGCTTGGCCGTACGTAAGGTGCATGTGAAAAAGGGTGACACGGTACGGGTAATAGCCGGCGAAGATCGCGGCAGGACCGGTAAAGTCCTGCGGGTTATCCCAGCTAAGGGCCGGGTTATCGTTGAGGGCATCAACATGGTCAAGAAGCATCAGCGAGCTACCCGGCAGATGGAAGCGGGGATTGTGGAGCAGCCGGCGCCCATTGACAGTTCGAATGTGATGCTCATCTGTCCCAGCTGCAACCAGGCCGCGCGCGTAGGCGTTGACCGGTCTGGTGATGGCAAAGCCGTGCGGGTCTGCAAGAGGTGCGGCAAACCCATCGACTAAGACGGATGGAGCTGGGAAAGGAGGGGGAAGTCATGTCGCGCTTGGAAGAACGCTATAAGAACGAAGTTGTGCCAGCTCTGATGGAGCGGTTCGGATACAAGAACATCATGCAAGTGCCCAAGATCGAGAAAGTGGTCGTCAGCATGGGCGTGGGCGATGCCGTTGCCGACAGCCGGGCACTGGATGCGGCCATGGAAGATCTGCAGATCATCACGGGCCAGAAGCCCATGGTGACCAAGGCCAGGAAGTCCATCGCGGCCTTTAAGCTGCGGGCGGGGATGTTGGTTGGCTGCAAGACTACCTTGAGGGGCGAGCGCAAGTGGGCCTTCCTGGATAAATTGCTGAGTGTGGCCCTGCCTCGGATCAGGGATTTCCGCGGGGTGCCTGCTGGCGCACTAGACGGCCGGGGGAACTACTCCTTGGGAATTCGGGAGCAGCTCATCTTCCCCGAGATCGATTACGACAAGGTTGAGAAGGTACGAGGGATGAACATAACCATCGTTACTACCGCCAAGACCGACGAAGAGGCCTATGAGCTGCTGCGGCTCCTTGGCATGCCGTTTCGCAATTAAGGAGGGATAGTGTGGCCAAGAAGTCCTTAAGACTAAAGGCACAGCGGCCGCCTAAGTTCAGCACCCGGCGAGTGAATCGCTGCCGCATCTGCGGACGTCCCCGGGGCTATATGCGGCGCTTTCAATTGTGCCGGATATGCTTCCGGACTCTAGCCCATCGGGGCCAGATCCCAGGGGTAACCAAGGCTAGTTGGTAAGCTATTGGCGGCCCGAGCGAGAGAGGGGGTATTGTCGTGGGTATGACCGATCCCGTAGCGGATATGCTGACAAGGATCCGCAATGCCAGCTTTGTCTATCATGAGACGGTAGATATCCCGGCTTCCCGGTTGAAGGCGGAAGTGGCTCGAATCCTGAAGGAAGAGGGATACATCCGGGATTATAAGATAATTGAGGAAGGCAGTCAGAACACCATTCGGGTTTTCCTGAAGTACGGACCGAACAAGCAGCGGACCATCACTGGCCTGAAGAGGATCAGCAAGCCGGGTCTGCGGGTTTATGCCAAGAAGGATGAAGTCCCGAAAGTGATGAGGGGCTTGGGAGTTGCTATCATATCCACCTCCCAGGGAGTCATGACTGACCGTGAGGCCCGGGAGAAGGGCATTGGCGGGGAAGTTCTCTGCTACGTTTGGTAATAAGCTCGTGTGGAGATAGGGGTGATGAGATTGTCGCGGATAGGGAGAATGCCCGTCGTCATTCCACCGGGTGTGGAGGTGGAGCTGTCCGGCAGGACGCTCACGGTCAAGGGTCCTAAGGGCCAGCTTTCCCGGGAGTTGCATCCGGAGATGAAGCTTGAGGTAGTCGACGGGAACATCATCGTGAGCCGTCCTACAGATAACAAGAGGCACAAGTCCCTCCATGGCCTGACCCGGAGCCTGGTAGCCAACATGGTCGAGGGCGTGGTCAAAGGCTATGAGAAGAACTTGGTCATCAGCGGCGTGGGCTATCGGGCAGCCAAGCAGGGAACGAAGCTGGTGCTGACCGTAGGCTATTCCCATCCGGTGGAGATCGAGCCGCCGGCGGGCATCGACATCGAGGTACCGGCCCCCACCCGGATCACCGTCCGGGGGATCGATAAGGAGATGGTGGGGGAAATCGCGGCCAAGATTCGTGCAGTCCGCAAGCCTGAACCCTACTTGGGCAAGGGAATCAGGTATGAGAACGAACAGATCCGGCGGAAGGCCGGCAAGGCAGGGAAGGTAGGATAAGGAGAGGGGGAGGCCTGATGGCACGATTTGACCGGCGAACTGCCCGGGCGAGGCGCCATGCGCGGGTGCGCAAACGAATACTTGGAACACCGGAGCGTCCCCGTCTGGTAGTGTACCGCAGCTTGCACCATATTTACGCGCAAGTGATCGACGATACAGTTGGCCGGACCTTGGTTGCCGCCAGCACCCTAGATCCCGAGCTAAGGGAGCAAATTGCGGGTCTCAGCGGCAAAGACAAAGCGAAGGCTGTGGGCGAATTGGTCGCTCAGCGCGCCTTGGCCAAAGGAATTGCAGAAGTGGTTTTTGACCGAGGCGGCAACATCTATCACGGACGGGTGGCGGCCCTTGCCGATGGAGCTCGTTCGGGCGGACTTAAGTTTTGACTCGGGGCAGAAGGAGGGAATTGAGTTTGGCCCATAAAATCGACCCTGATCAACTAGAACTGCAAGAGAAGGTTGTCAGCATCAATCCCGTCGCCAAGACGGTGAAGGGCGGCCGCAAGCGAAGTTTCAGCGCTCTAGTCGTAGTCGGCGATGGCCAATGCTATGTAGGCGTCGGTCTGGGAAAGGCCCGGGATGTATCGGGGGCCATCCGGAAAGCTGTTGACGACGGCAAAAAGAACTTGATTAAGGTGCCTATCGTGGGAACCAGCATCCCCCATGAGATTACCAGCGAGTATTGCGGCGCCAGAGTGTTTTTGCGGCCGGCGGCTGAAGGTACGGGCGTGATTGCGGGGGGACCTGTTCGGGCGGTATTGGAGCTTGGCGGGATCAGAGACATTTTGACCAAGTCCCTAGGCTGCAATAACCCGATCAACGTCGCCCGGGCGACCATTGAAGGTTTGAAGTCCCTGCGCACCGCGGAGGAAGTGGCCCGGATACGGGGCAAGAGCGTGGAAGAAATAGTGTGAATGGGGGTAACCGAGGGTGGCTGGCAAAATCAAGATCACCTGGGTAAAAAGCGCGATCGGCTTTTCTGAAGACCAGAAGGCCACCATTGCTGCTTTAGGTCTACGTAAACTTAATCATAGCGTCATCCAGGATGATACCCCTGTCATTCGGGGGATGCTCCATAAGGTCCAACACCTAGTGAAGGTGGAGGAAGTTGAAGACTAGCGCTTGAGGGAGGTGAGTGGGTTGCAGCTGCATGAACTGAGACCGAGCCCTAGACAACAAAGAAAGAGAGTAGGCCGAGGCATCGGGTCGGGCTTGGGCAAGACGTCCGGACGGGGCCATAAGGGGCAGGGAGCTAGATCCGGCGGCGGCAAAGGTCCTGGCTTCGAAGGAGGTCAGACTCCTCTCCAGCGCCGCTTGCCCAAGCGGGGCTTTAAGAACCCCTTCCGGAAGGAATATGCTGAGGTCAATGTCCGGGATCTCAACCGTTTTGACGCCAAGACGGTGGTAACACCTGAGCTCTTGGTCGAAAGCGGTCTGGTCAAAGACATGAAAGACGGCATCAAGATCCTGGGAACGGGCGAACTCGACCGGGATCTGACGGTGCAGGCCCACAAATTCACTGGGGGAGCCCGGGAAAAGATCGAGGCTGCCGGTGGCAAGGTAGAGGTGATATAGGTGTTTGAACCCGTCCGGAACGCCATCAAGATTCCCGAACTGCGAAGGAAGATCCTCTACACCCTGGCCGTGCTGGTGCTTTTCCGCATTGGGTCCTATGTGCCTGTTCCCGGGGTGGACTCGGCGGCCTTGGCTAGGCA
>JAAYLE010000175.1 GCA_012522085.1 Bacillota bacterium
ATGCTTTCAGGACCGGCTCCGGTCGGCAGTACATTTGCCGACTGCAAAACCATCAGGACCTGATCTTCGATGCGCTGTGCCTTGGGACCATAATCGACGATCAGTCGGCCGTTCTCCCGACTGAGGATGAAGTCCTCAGTCTCCTCCAGGATGCCGTTGCCGTAGATTTGGGCCAGAAAAAACCAACCGCTGGCAAAGACCAACAGACAGAGGAGGCCTACCAAAGGGCCTCCAGGAAGGCGCACAACCTTTCGCTGCAAACGCTTCACCTTCTAAAACGCATTTTCTTGGCCATCTCCGCCCATAGGCTCCGCAGGCGGCGGACGAGCCACCCAGGCCGCAGACCTTTCAGCTCCACATAAGCAGGAGACCAGGGGAGGGGCACAAAAAGAACCCCCAAAGGCCCTCCCTGATGACGAGGATACCACATCATCACCTCTTGTTCCTCCCTGCGCACAAGAAGTTCCAGCGGTCCTGGGGGGAGCCACCTTAAGTCATCGCCGGGGAGCAAGGATTGACCGTTGACGGCCAAGATCACATCCCCCTGGCGAAGACCGAGGCGGTGTCCCGTCCCGCCGGGGAAGACATCGAGGACCCCAAGTCCGTCGAGGGCAGGGGTGAAAAGGGGCTTGCCTCCAAGCTCCCGGCGATTCCCAACCTGGATGACCAGGTCGTGCCCCAGAATGGCAAAGAGGGGGGAAACATATTGCAGGATCAGGAAGCTGTCGGCAAGGACGGCGAGGACGAGGAGGATGATGCTGTAAGCGAAAAGATAGCGGGACGACAGGGCTGCCTTTTCCCGGGGTGTGCGGGACAGAGCCATATCCCCATAACCCAGGGCGGCAACGACGGGAAACAGGATGTAAACCAGCTCCATCCCCGCCGGGACCTCCCCCGGAGGCTTGATCAACGGCCACCAAGAGGGCATCTCGACAATTTCCCGGAGAGGACCTTGGGGCAGGGTCAGGTAGACGAGGGCGACCAAAGGCAGGGGCCAGAACTTCTGAAGGGCAAATCCCCCCACCACCCGGCCATCCTTCCCCTTCACATAGACGGGATTGGGGTTCAAATGGCCGCTGACCCGGATGAGGACTGACTCCACCAGGTGAAGGACGGCAACTAGTCCCATCACCGACGGGATGTGGATCTTAGGCCAGCCAAACAGGAGATGGGACAGGGACAGCAGCCCTCCGGCGTAGGAGAAGCACAGAAACCGGGGGTGAATGGCCATCAACAATAGGGCCAAGGGCCAAATGTAGGCGACCCCGCTGTCGCTCAAGGAAATGCCGATCAGGATAAAAAGCCCGGTACCCAGGGCCCCGCCGAGGAGGCCAAAGAGGATGCTGCTCGTCGTCTGCCGCCGCGGCTCATATTTCACCCGCCCAAACAACCGCTCCTCCACCGTCGCCACCCGTCGGTACTGGAAGTGGACCAGGCCGACCACGACGGCCAGGGCCAGCAAGTAGTCGGGCCGCAAGACCATCGAAGGGATTGACTTGAGGAGGAGCTTGGCTACTTCAAGGAATGCGGTCAAAATCGAGCGGCAGGTCGGATAGGACCCGCCGAATCACCCCTTTCCCGGGCTGCAGGCTTCAACTTGCTTGGGGGAGGGAGCCCATTTGCAGCTTTTCCTTCAGGATTTCGACCGCCGTCCGCAGCTGGACATCCCCCTCCAGGTCCAGCTCGGCATCTAACGGTTGCAGCTCCCGCTCCTCCCCTTCCGCCAAAGGCTCCGGTTCGACGAGGACGTCGGGCTCGATGCCCACCTTGTCGATGAAGTGGCCGGCCGAGGTGGCATACCGGGCGGTGGTGAGCCTCAAGGCCGAACCGTCACCCAGGGGGATGACCGTCTGGACTAGACCTTTGCCGAAGGTGGTGCTGCCGACGATGGTAGCCAGACCGGTGTCCCGCAGGGCCCCGGCTACAATCTCCGATGCGCTGGCGGTGCCCTTATCCGTCAAGACCACCATGGGCAGCGGCGGGCGGGTATTTCGCAGCTGGGCATAAATAGTCTCCCGCTGGCCTTCCCTGCCGACGATGTGGACGATGGGGCCGTTACCGAGAAAGTGATCGACGACTTGCACCGCCTGGGTCAAAAGGCCGCCCGCATTAGACCGCAAATCAAGGATCAGGGCCCGCATGCCCTGTCCGTCTAGATCCTGCAGGGTTTCTTGCAGGCTCGTGAATGTCCGTTCGTTAAAGGATGAGAGCCGCACGTAGGCGATGCCATCCTGGACGATCTCCGCTTTGGGAATAACTGGGACCTCCACATTCGCCCGGATGATCTCGACTTCAAACTCCTCGCCTTCCCGCTCGATGCCGAGGACGACCTTGGTTCCCTCGGGACCCCGCATCATGTCAACGGCTTGATTGACGAGCATGCCCTCGGTCGATTGGCCGTCGATGGTGCGGATGAGGTCCCCGGTGCGCAGACCCGCCCGGTGGCCAGGGGTGGACCTGATGGGCGAAACAATGGTCAGCTGTCCCTTGTACATGGTCACCACGATGCCAATCCCGGCAAATTCACCGCTGGTATCAACCTTCATCTCCGCGTAGGCCCGCGGCTCCATGTAGTAAGTGTAGGGATCCAGGACTTCCCAGAGCATGCCGTTGATGGTGCCTTTGAGCACATAAGCTTTGACCAGGTCGACGGTGTTGACATCATCTACGTAGGCCGTCTTCACCAGGGAGATGATCCGCATCACCTGGTCTAGATCCTCCATATTGTCGCCCGCCCGGACCTGCATCATGAACAACGCGGCCAGGATGCACCCCAGAAGGAGCAGGGGAGTGAGCCTGCTATGGAGCAACCTATGTCTTGTTATTGGAATCGACATGGTTGGTAGCCATCCTCTCATGCGAACCTGCCACATTCATATGCAGCACCAGGCTCTTTTATTTATGGACGACGGAGCCCGCCTGGAACAGACGGGCCATCGTCTACAACGATTATATTCGAGATCGCGGTCCTTTGTAAAGACAGGCTCTAAGCCTTGCGGCCGATGACTTCCCGCACAGTCTGAGCCAAATTGGCCGCAGACAGACCATAATGTTCCAAGAGCTCCCCTGCTCCTCC
>JAAYLE010000176.1 GCA_012522085.1 Bacillota bacterium
TCTAAAGAGACTGGCACTATGGGTCTTCAGGGGGCCCATTTTTCGTTTGTTCTGCACTGAATTTGCCCAGCACAGCCAAAAAGGGTGCCTTTCTGCGGTTTGAAAAGCACCCTTTATCGACAGTCTGGGGCCCTGCCGACGGCAGGGCCCTTTTTTCGTTAGGAGGCTCCAGTAAGCACATCCAACACGCAGCTGTCCGTTTGGTTCATGGACTGGGAAATCCGGCCCACATTGCGGATGGTCCGCTCGGGAGAAGCATCCACAACCCCGTTGCCTGCGGGGACAACCAAACCCCTAAGGGCCAGCAGAGCACACTGGGCCGCGGCGCTGGCTGAGGTTGCCAGCTTCAACGCACAGCCCACCTTAGCCCCATCACAAAGAATCCCCAAGGCATTGGCCGCCATATTGTTGATTGCTCCCCCGATGACCTTGGCATCGCCGCCGAGATAATAGGCCATGCCGGCGGCGGCGCCCGTTCCCGCCTTCACTACGCATCCGCAGACCGGCGTCAAATACCCAGTATAGTAGGTAATATACAACGTTACCAGGTGGGCGAGGGCCAAGGCCTTCCCTAAACGCTCTTCGTGCTCCGGCTTTAGCCGGGCCAGAACCGCCAGGGGCTGGGAGACGACAATTCCTTGGTTGCCGCTCCCCGCGGAGGACATCACAGCAATGTCTTCTCCGGCCATGCGAGCGTCGCAGGCCGCCGCGGTTTCCACCAGGATCTGATTCAGAAGGCTGTCCGTCTCCATGCCCAGATCCGTTGTTATCTCCTGCCAGACCCTTCCAACTCCCAAACCGGTTGTGCTGGCAAGCCCCCTTTTGGCTGCCTTGGCGTTGATGGCCAGGCCCTCAAGGAGGTAAGGGTAAATATCTTCCGGGAGGCTCTCGGCGGCAGCGACGACCTGCTTCAAATCCCACCGGGCAAGCTCTTCCAGATGGGTCCCAAAGGGTCCCTGTACTGTTTCCGCAGACCCTTGATAGAACTGGACCCCATCCTGCCAGAGCCCCTGCACCAGACTGTGCTGGTGCCTGATCTGGGCGGTCCCCTCATGGCCGCCTCCCCGGCATGAAGCCGCAACCGACAGGCCCGATACTGACTTGTCGAGCTTGACCGAGACTAAGCCAGCCTCGACCATTGCCTGGGCCTGCCTGAGCTCCTCCCGCCCGGCGCTGGAGAACAAATTCAAGCCCAAAGCAGGGTTGCAAAGGCTCCCCAAAGCCGCGGCCAGCTCAATGCCCACCTTCCCTCCCGTCCGAGGAATGCCGACGGCGAACGCGTTCTTGTAGACATTGGCATCGATTTCTACTTCAAGATGCTCCACCGGTCCGAGGGGTCCGGTGGCCCCATTGCCGCCAAGCCACTCGGGCGCGTAACCGCCCATAGCCCATCTGCAAAGCCCGGCTGCCAGCCCAATGGCACTTGGCTCAGTACAGCCGAGGACAGGTTGAACCTGCTGTTTCAACAACTTGCCTAGTTCTAAGCCAGTCAACCGCTTCCCTCCCTCACGGAATCCCCATCAGCATTCTGGGAATGAAGAGCACCAGACTGGGGAAGACAATACATGTCGCAACTACCACCAGGAATACTGCAATGAGGGACAAGGTGGCCTTGAAAGCCCTCATCACCGGCACCTTGCCGATCTCCGATGCGATGAGGAGACAGATTCCATAAGGCGGCGTGATCTGCCCGATGCCAAGGACCATCACCGTGATCACCCCTAGGTGCACAGGATGGATCCCCACCATGTTCCCCAAGGCTTGAAGCACCGGCAGAAAGATGACAATGATCACCGTCGGGCTCAGGAACGTCCCTAGGATCAGTAAAATTACCACGATTGCGGCATACACGCCGTAGTAGCTGCTGAGTAATCCCTGCACTACGTTGGTCAGCATCACGGGCCCATCCAAATAGGCGATCAACCAGCCCATGGGCATGGCGTTGCACACGGCAAACAGAGCAAGGGAATAGAAGATCACCGCTTCCGAAAGAAGCCCTGGCATGTTTCGCAAGGTAAAGTCCTTGTCTTTGTAAACGAAGAAGCCTAGGATCAATCCGTAGATGACCGCGACAACCGATGCTTCCGTAGCCGTAAAGACTCCCGATGTGATGCCGCCGAGGATCAGGATGGGCATCCCTAATGGAGCGGCCGCCCCGAGGAAGGCCCTTTTCACCCGCTGAACCGAAGGAGGCGGACCCGCCAATTCGGGCCGCTTGCGGGCATACAAGTATGCGATCCACATCTGACTGAGGCCCACCAAAACCCCTGGGACGATCCCGCCGAGAAAGAGGGCGCCAATGGAAACGTTGCCAAAGGCTCCGTAGAGAATCATGCTGATGCTTGGGGGGATGATCCCGCCGATGGTGGAGGATGCGGCGGTGATGGCCACACTGAAAGGAGCATCGTACCCGGCCTTAATCATTGCCGGAACAAGGATTGAGCCAATCCCCGATGTGTCCGCGGCGGGGGATCCCGAGATGCCGGCAAACAGCATGCTAACTAGCACGTTCACATGGGCCAGTCCTCCACGGATGTGTCCAACTAGGGCCTGGGACAACTCCAGCAGCCGATCGGTCACTTTCCCCTGGTTCATTATCATGCCCGCCAGCAGGAAGAAGGGCACCGCCAGCAGGGAAAAGGAGTTTACCCCTTCGAAGATGTTTCTCATGATGACGTTTAGAGACAAGCCCATGCTCCAAGCGGTGATCATGGATGAAAGTCCCATGGAAAAGGCAATGGGCACCCTAAATAAGACTAGGCCGAAGAAACTGATGAGCAGGACCACTAACCCGTTCAATGCGCCCGCCCCCCCTTTCGAAATCGGCCGAGGAAGTCCTCCAGGAAGAAGACCAAAAACAACAGGCCGGCCGCGGGAATGCTGGCTAGGAAGTAGCCGAGGCGCAGTCCGGAGGGCTGGGTGAGGATGTTCCAATTGCGGAGAGCCAGCCGTAATCCGTAGTAGAAATAGACCCAGGCAACAATGACGATGCCGACTTGTGAAACGATCTGGGCGACGATGTTCTCCTCAGGTATGATGTTGAATAGAAAGTGGCGCTTGCGGCGCAGGGCCACTCCCGCTCCCAGAAAGGACGTCCAGGCAAAGCAAAACAGGGCTGCCTCCTGGGACCAAAGCATTGCCGTCTTCAGTACGTAGCGGCTGATCACCTGACCGAACACCACGGCCACCAAGACTGCCAACAGAATCCAGCAGATGGTCATGGCTACGTTTTCCAGGAGGTCGGCCGCTTTTTCAACGGCCGACCCCATCCTTCCAATGATGGTTGTATCAACTGGCTGAACGGACATACACCCTATTTCTCCTCTCGTAGGCTTCGGATATCTTCGAGCAGCTGGGTCATGCCCAGCTCAGCAGCCATCTGGTCCTGCAAGGGGATCGCCACCGCCTGGAGACCGTCTTTATCCACCTCCACCAAAGTGACGCCCTTGCTCTCCAGCTCAGCAAGAAGAGCTGCCGTCAGCTCAACGCCGGACTGCATGGCTACCTCTCCCGCTTCCACGCCCGCCTTGTGGACGGCTTTCTGCATTTCGGGGCTGAGCTTGTCAAAGAGATCCTTGCGCATTAGGAAAATGGAGACCATAAACTCGTGTTCGGTCTTGTTGTGATAAGGCGCAACCTCGTAGAGTTTGCTGGAAACGTAGGACGGAACGGTGCTTTCGAAGGCATCGACCACGCCTGTCTGCAACGCGGTGTAGATCTCGGTAAAGGCCATGGAGACAGGCAGCGTACCCAGCCCCTCCCAGAAAGCCGCGGCCGCCTGGACGTTGGGAACCCGCATCTTCACGCCGGCCAGGTCCTCTATGCTCCTGACGGGCATGCGGGCGCTCAGGTTCCGCAATCCTCCGCCAGTTAGGGATAGGACCTTAAAGTTGGCCCCGACGCCTTCCATGAGCTCTCGGAAGTACCTGTCAACCGGTCCGCCATAGGCCAGAGCCCGCTCAAAGTGGGCTTGGTCGTAGAAAAGACGTCCCAGGTTGCAAAATCCCACCTTGGCCGAGTAGGCGGAACAGGTGCTGAGTCCGCCAATGAAAATATCCAGGGAACCGTCGCCGATGGAGGACAGCATGACGTTTTCATTGCCCAACTGTCCTGCCGGGTAGATCACCACTTCAATTTCACCGTTGCTGACTTCCTTCACTTTCTCCGCGAAGTAGTCAAGGGCATCGAACCAGGGGTGGGGCCGGGATACGACCAAGCCCGCGCGCCATTTCTTGGGCGCCGCTTGACCTGCGGTCGCCAGACTGAGGAGCAGACAAAGAACCAACACAAATCCCACGCGCTGTTTCATGATACTATGCCTCCCATCGTAAAATTATTTAACGGCGTGCCTTAAGGCCACCAGATTGACCGCCGGTGTATCCTGCCGAAGAACGCAGCCAGCGGCGATAATCAAGGGGACACCTTCGACAGCTTTCAGTTTCGAAACGGCTTCGACAACCTGGACCGGGGTGCCGTTTCGCAGCAGATCCACATGGTCGATGCCGCCTACTAGAGGAACCTTCACCTGTTCATACAATTCCCGCATGTCCACGTCCGGATCGTCCCAGTTCACCGCCGGCAGGGGATAGTCGGCAAAGATTCGATACGGTATCTTGTTGCCATGGCAGTGAAGCAGGGAGAAATCACCCTTGACCCTCTCCAGCACCTGCAAATCATACTTTTTACCGAAAGCAACGTACTCTTCTTCCGTCAAAATATTATCCGCCGCCAGCTGGGTGGCAAAGAAACCGCCATCGGCCCCGTTTTCGCAAGTGGCCTGAACAAAATCCGCATATGTTTCGGCTATAACCTGCAAAGCCTTATGCATGGCCTTTGGGTGCTCCCGAATCATCGCAACCGTCTTGTCAACATAGCCAAGCTTGGCCGCTACAGTAAGGGGACTGAAGACCGTTTGAATGATGGGCACATCGGGCCCCAAGGCCTCCCTAACCATGCGCAGGCACCGGGTTTCCCTGGCCAGAGCTCCCTTGTTCGGGTCCAAGGGCCGAAGACTAGCCCAATCTTCAGGGCTAACGATGGGAGTATCGAGAAGCTTCTTGTTGCCCCTGATGGGATCTAGCGCCCCGACCTCGCATCCCCAGTCCTCAACGCAGTACATGCCGCTGGGCATCATTTTGACAAAATCAAGATCATAGGTTTCCTGCCATCCGACCATTCTTTCCGCCAGGAGCTCTGCATCATGGTCATCATGACCAAAATGAGTCCAAAAGCTTATTACCGGACGGTCCGTCTGTTTGCCGTTTAAGATCGCCAAGACCCGTTCCCGCTTTGTCATTGGAAATCACACCTTTCTGGCAATGGCTGCCGACTGCTAGAATTGCAATAACCCAGACACGATCCCTTCCCTCCAGCGAAAAACAAAAGAGCAGGCGCTAAAACTTCCTCGCCTGCTCTACGAAACCCAACAACAACAACAGCAGCAACAGCAACACAAGCAAGCAAACCTTGCCGATGCGGCCTCCATGACTCCTCTCTGGTTATCCTTTCGGCGACACCCCATGCTCATCATCCCTTATCCCAGCACCACGGCGTCTTTCGACCCGCGGCCTTCATCCAGATAGTTGTAGACTGTGTAGCGGGATATGCCCAAGGCATGGGCCACATAATCCACTGCTCCCCGCACCAAGAAAACACCGTTGTCATCGAGCATCATGACAACCTGCACCTTATGTTCCTTCTTCATCAACGGCACCGGTATGCCCACTAACCGAACGGCTTCATCAACCATGGACTGCATGAGCTCTTCGATGTCGTGGACAAACTTTTCCTGACCACCGACTTCATCATGCCGCCCTTGCACGCCCAAGGCCACGTAGTTCGAGATCAGCTCCTCTGTTTTCAGCCAAAAGGTAATGTCAGTATTGATGCATAGACACCCGACGGGCTTCCCCTGGTGGTCCTTGATGAAAATGCTGGAGGATCGCAAAATGCGACCATCGGAGGTTCGGGTGCGATAGGCGACCAGATGGTCCGTCTTCCCTTGACGCAAGAGTCTAAGCAAGAGATCCGTCACCGGCCCCCCAACCCTTCGGCCTGTCACCGAGCCTTCAGCTGCGATGATGGAGCTTTGGGGGTTGGCAAAGTCATGGAGCACGACTTCCGCATCGGGCCCAAGGGTCTTGGCCAAAGGGGGCACGATCTGCGCCAGCAGCCCCAGGAGCTGACTATAATCGGTCTGATTCCCTTCCATAATAACCTCCAATGGACGAGTTTTCTGGCAACAGCATAACATAACTAACTGTCGTTTGTCAACAAAATTGCCCTTTGCAAACAAATTTGGTCGACAAGGCTAACATTGTTTCACATTTACCCAACCGCATATTCTCAGCCCCAAAGTGTTACACTATCGGGCAGCGACCGTACATATGCTAAAGTAGGCTCGGTGAATGGAGGGATGAAAACAGTTCAGGCAAGAAGGAGGATCAAGAATGTATCAGATCA
>JAAYLE010000177.1 GCA_012522085.1 Bacillota bacterium
GGGTCGATCTTTCCATAGTATCAATCGAAAGGCTAAGCTTTGGCGAGTTCGTCAACGCCCTCGCCCACCCATCGGTGATCGGTGTCTATTCCATTCAACCCAGGGATGGGTTCCTGATTTTGCAGATGAACACCGAAATGGCCTTTATCCTCTACGATCGGTTGTGCGGCGGCCCCGGGCGGGCGCCAGAAAGACCCAGGGAGATGACTGATATCGAGCTGGCAGTGCTCAGCCGTCAGATTTTGACGGATTTGATTCGCACTCTGGAAGCTAGTTGGCAGGAAGTATCGGATCTGGCCTTCCAACTCCAATTCACCGAGAGCAACCCCCAGTTCCTCCAAATGATGGCCGAACGGGACGCGGTGATCCTGGTCACCTTGGTCATGGAGCTGGACCACTCCCAAGAGATGATCAATATTTGCATGTCGCAAAGTGCTTTGGAGCCAGTATTGAAAGAGATCACCGGTCGGCGGCTGTTTGAAGCCCGCCGTTCGCCACAGCAGGAGGAGCTGTTCCAACTCCGGGAGCACCTGCTCAAAGCCGAGCTGCCCCTAGAGGTAGAACTGGGCAGAGCCACCTTGTCCATGGAGGACTTGCTGGAACTACGCGTTGGCGATGTTATTACCCTGGACCGGAGACGAACCGAAAAGCTAGATGTACGGGTGGGCCATTCGGTGAAGTTCTTGGCATCACCCGGCAAATTGGGACAGAAGCTCGGAGCAGTGATTACCGACCTGTGTCCACAAGAGGGGAGATAGTGGGATGGTGGATGATTTGCTCAGTCAAGAAGAAATCGATCAACTGCTGGGCGGCGTCTCCGAGGGAGAACAGCCGGTGGAGCTTAGCGATTTAGAACGGGATACCCTGGCGGAAATTGGCAACATTTCCATGGGTTCTGCGGCCACGGCCCTGTCCACGTTAGTTGGCAAGAGGGTGAGGATCACCGTTCCCAGCGTTGAACTGACCACCACTGCCCAGGTACAGGCAGCCTTCCCGACTCCCTGCGTAATCGTCACGGTGGAGTTCACCGCCGGGCTCAAGGGTAAGAACATATTCATCGTCAACGACTCCGATGCGCTGGTAATTGCGGGACTCATGATGGGGGAGGATCCCCCTGATCTTTCGGCCGAGCTGGATGAGCTTCGTCTCAGTGCTGTGGCTGAAGCGATGAATCAGATGATGGGTTCCGCAGCCACGGCCATGTCGGAGCTGTTCCGGGACACAATCGATCTAACCCCTCCGAAGACTAAACATCAGTTGCTCGCGGAAACCCAAAAGGACATGCCTTTAGACGAGTCGGTAGTGACTGTCTCTTTCCGGATCGAGATCGAGGGACTAGTGGACAGTGAGATGGTTCAGGTCATCGAGGCCCCATTCGCCCTGGAGATGGCTCGACGTCTACTGACGCCGGCCCAGTCGATGGCCGAAACGCTGGAAGATGAACCAAAACCAGCGGCACCAACGCCACCGCCCACTCCGGTTGCGGCGGCAGCTCCCCAATGGGAGCAAGTGCCGGTGGCCCAAGGGGCGCAGGTGCATGACAATATCAGTATCGATCTGATCAAACATATTCCCGTCCAAATAAGGGCCGTGCTGGGGCGAACCCGCATATCCATCGCCAACATACTGAAGCTGGGACCAGGACATGTGTTAGAACTGGACACCCTCGACGGCGA